>JAHEXJ010000064.1 GCA_023252155.1 Actinomycetes bacterium
GCATAATTTCGCATTCACTCTTGAACGCAACAAAAAGTTTCGCCGGATGTCGTGTTGTTCTCGTAATTGATCCAGCGGATGCTGAGATGGCGAGGGAAGTGCTTGCCCATGAGGTGCCTGCGATCAAAGTTGAACTGGTTAACGGGGGCCGTACGCGTCATGACTCAGAACTCAACGCCCTTAAGCACCTCTCCGTCGATATAGACGCTGGCAATATCGATGTTGTTCTCATTCATGATGGTGCGCGCCCGCTTGCCAGCGCCGACCTTTTTGCATTGGTGGCAAATGCCGCGGTGGCACATGGGGGAGCCTTGCCTGCCATAGACGTAGATCCCTATGAGATTGATCTAGTCCAAAAGCTGCGGTTGGCGAGAGTGCAGACTCCGCAAGCTTTTCGAGCCAAAGAAGTTCTCGCGGCTTACCTTCAGGCCGAGAGAGATGGATTTGTTGGAACGGATACAGCTGCATGCATGGAGAAATATTTCCCTGAGACTGAAAGTGTGGCAGTTGCGGGTGAAACCACGAACATCAAGATTACTTATCCGCATGACCTAAATGTTGCCGAGAAAGTAATCAAGCGGAGAAAACCCAACCAAATCTAGTCTTGCTGTAATTCCATCAATTCCGCGTCGCTTTGTGAATTGATTCTTAAGCCACTTGGATTTCCTGCAACATGCTCGATCCGTGCATTTTTCTTTATTGGCAGAAACCATCCACTATCTTTTCCATTAACTTCGATCGCCGAGGTGCGAATTATTTCCGGTGTTGAAATACGCAATACGGTTGAACGATCGAGGGTTTCTTGAATGATGGAATCTACGTTCAGAATTTTGAGCGTTTCGGTAAAAGGCATTGCTGGTCGAACGGCGTCTACATCATCGTCGAATGCCGTGAGTGCACGTTCAAACTGTTCTTGATCAACGAATGGGCGAGAAGCATCGTGAATGAGCACTGATTCAGAGTTCGACCACAAAGGCTTGATAGCTCTGGCTAGAGCGCTGGGTTCGAGGGAATCGCAAAGGGTGAATTCAGATCGATTTCCGCGCGCAACAAGAAGTGAGCGGCATCGGCCCATATCCGATGACTTCGCCGCAATATGGATTGGGTGCGTTGGGAAGATGGTGGCAAGGGTGTCGTAGGCACGTAGGAGATTGGCGATCTTTCCCGTCTCAAGGAAGGCCGTATTTGAAGTGATGGCTAGGACAACGCACATCGTGGGGTTTGGCTTGCTCATAAGAACAAAACCCTAGCGCTCGGCCAAGCCAATTTCGACTCGCGACCAAGTCCGACTGGGTTATCGTTTCCGCGTGGATGAATGGTCACACTTCGAAGAAGTCATTAAGACTCCTCGACTCGATTTACATCATGTTAGTGCTGAAGATTTGATCACTCTTTTTGAAGACCCCGACGATCTTTCGATATATGAAGGCCGACCGTACTCAAATCCGCATCGACAACTTATGGATGACAAGGGGCCGCTAGCCTGGAGAGTTCCACAAGTAAAGCAAGATCCTTCATTGAATCGTTGGTTTGTCCGATGGGTCGTCCTTCGATCCTCCGGTGAAATTGTTGGAAGTACCAGTTTTCATGGCGCCCCAGATTCTGCAGGGATGATCGAGATTGGCCTTGGAATTCACGAAACGTTCAGAAACAACGGGTACGCCAAAGAGACATTGCTCGGCATGTGGCGTTGGGTATTGATAGATCCGCGAGTTCAGACTTTGCGATACAGCGTGAGTGTGACAAATGCTCCTTCTATTCGAGTAATCGAATCATTTGGTTTTCACTATAAGGCGGAGCAGATTGATGAAGAAGACGGACCTGAAAGTATCTACGAAATGGAACGCGATGAGTTTCTAGAGAAATTCGGTGCATCGGAATGACCATCGTTAGTTCGCCGGACGTGAGGATCTTCGCCAATTCCGCGGAGATCTGCGACGCCGTGGTTGAACTCGCCGATTTTAGGATTCAGCAGCAACTTGATTCAAAGGGGACGTTCCATTTAGCCCTTACAGGTGGCTCACTTGGAATGATGGTTTCTGATGGGTTGGTTGCGAGATGGAATCAGGAGAGGGACAAGTACAAAGGATTGCATTTGTGGTGGAGTGATGAGCGTTTTGTTCCAGGACCAAGCATTGAGAGAAATTCGCTTTCCGTACTTCAAGAACTGGCGGAGGATTCGCCGATTCATGTGCATCAAGTGTTGCCTTCGGATTCGAATGTTGAGCTAGATGTTGCAGCCAAACGCTACAGTGCAGACCTTTTTGGAATAGAAATGGATCTGACTTTCCTTGGGCTGGGCCCAGATGGGCATGTTGCCTCGCTCTTTCCTGGACAATGGACTTTGAGCGAGGAACGCAGTGCCATCGGCGTATCTGATTCTCCGAAGCCTCCGGCGCAGCGAGTCAGTTTTTCAATGGCGAAGATCAATTCATCGCACGCTGTTTGGTTGATGGCCAGCGGAGAAGAAAAGCACGAAGCGGTTTCAAAGATCCTTGCCAGGGACGAGTCCATACCTGGTGCATTTGTGCGCGGGAGAGAAGAGACCCTACTTTTCGTGGATCGCTTAGCTCTATCTGGTGAGTAGGATTTATATATAACTGAAGTGGAGATCTAGATGTCGGAGACTAAAACTGTAAATTTTGGCATGGTGGGCCTTGGGCGCATGGGTGCCAATATTGTCCGAAGACTTCAGAAGCACGACATCAAATCAGTGGTTTACGATCTTCAACCTGCAGCAGTTGCCGAACTTGCAGGAGAAGGCGCCATTGGTGCGGCAGATTTTGCTGACCTTGCGAGCAAGATTCCCGCTCCGCGAGTCGTATGGGTGATGGTTCCCTCAGGTGTTACCGATTCAACTATCGAGCAACTTTCCGCCCACCTTAGTGCTGGCGATACCATCATTGACGGTGGCAATAGTTACTACCGACATGATTTGGTAAACGCCGAAAAATTGACGACGAGGGGGATCAATTTTGTAGATGTCGGTACCAGCGGCGGCGTATACGGGCTCGAACGTGGCTACAGTTTGATGATCGGCGGGGACGACAAAGTTGTTGCAGCTCTCGAACCAATCTTCCGCGCTCTTGCGCCGGGGTTTGAAAGTGCTACGCGCACGGTTGGTCGCAGTGGCGAACCAAGTTCAAGCGAAGTTGGATTTCTGCATTGTGGCCCGGTTGGTGCCGGTCACTACGTAAAGATGGTTCACAACGGCATCGAGTACGGAATGATGGCCGCATTCGCCGAAGGTCTTGGAATCTTCGAGGCCGCCAAAGGCGCAACGCCTGCTTACGATCTGAATATTCCGGAAATCACCGAAGTCTGGCGACGCGGAAGTGTTGTCGCCTCTTGGCTCTTGGATCTCACCGCTCAGGCGCTTCAAGAAAATCCATCCTTAGGTGATTACTCCACGGAAGTCAGCGATAGCGGCGAAGGTCGTTGGACGGTTCAGGCGGCAATAGAAACAGGAGTACCGGCGCCGGTTCTGAGCGCTTCGCTCTTTTCACGTTTCGCATCAAGAGGCAACGACGCCTATTCCGATCGCGTTTTGAGCGCGATGAGATACAAGTTCGGTGGCCACAATGAGTCGCCAAAGAAGGGTAAGTAATGCGCGCAGATGCCCTTGTTCTCTTTGGCGGTACCGGCGATTTAGCAAAAAAGAAGCTCTTTCCGGCCCTGTATGAAATGGAGGAGGCTAACGAACTCGAGATCCCCGTCATTGCCGTTGCATCCTCACGATGGACCCAAGTCGAGTTTCGGGCAAACGCTGAAACATCGATCCGGGATCGCATTAAGAATGTAGACGAAGCAATTTTGGCGCGTTTGTTGGACGAGCTCCACTTGGTAGTGGGGGATTACCGAAGTCCAGATACATTCGCAATTCTTCGGGACAAGTTGGCAGATTTTAAACTGCCCGTAATATATTTAGCGATCTCACCTGACATGTTCGAGTCGGTGACTCAGGGGCTGGCCGACGTCGGAATCACAAAGAGCGCTCGCGTCGTAGTTGAGAAGCCTTTCGGCCGCGACTTGCCAAGTGCCATCGAACTCAACGACTCACTTAAGAAGATTCTTCCAGAAGATCAGATCTACCGAATTGATCACTACCTCGGCAAAGAATCTGTCGAAGATCTTCTGGTATTTCGCTTTGCCAATACTTTATTTGAGCCAGTGTGGAATCGAAACTACATTTCCAATGTCCAAATAACGATGTCGGAAGATTTCGGCATCGAAGGTCGTGGCAAGTTCTATGACGGAGTCGGCGCAATTCGTGACGTACTCCAGAATCACTTGCTTCAAGTCCTGACAATGTTGACGATGGAGCCACCGATCGATCTCTCTTCCAAATCGATGCAAGATGAAAAGATCAAAGTCTTATCGGCAGTGCGATCAATTGAGTGCGATGACGTGGTTCGAGGTCAGTACGTCGGCTACCTCCAAGAAGAAGGAGTGGCAGCGCATTCAGATACTGAGACTTTTGTGGCGCTTCGGCTTTTCATTGATAACTGGCGCTGGGAAGGCGTTCCTTTTTATCTTCGCACGGGCAAGAAGATGGCAGAAACAACGTTGGAGGCCGTGATCGAATTCAAGCAACCTCCACGATTGCTCTTCACCGATCCTGGCACGCCCAAACCTCAGCCGAATATCGTCCGATTTCGCCTTGGAGCAAGGGATGGTGTGGACATGTCGTTGCAGGCAAAGGCACCTGGCGCCCACCTTGTGACATATCCAGTGGATCTCACGGTCGAATTCGCCGCCGCTTTGGGTGAACGCAAAGAAGCCTATGAGCGGCTGCTAGATGCTGCTTTGCAAGGTGATCACTTCAGATTCACCCGCATTGACGCGGTGCTTCAGTCGTGGGAAGTCCTCAATCCCATCTTGAAAGACCCCGCAAAATTGCACCCGTATTTTGCAGATGGTTGGGGCCCGGATGAATCTTTGGATTTGGTGCCGGGAGGCTGGAACGCCGTCGGTCTTGATGTCGCACCCAATTAGCTAGTGTGAACCCACTTTGTTAAAGGCATATTGACCTAGGAATTCCTCTTTAAGCTCGGCGAATGTGCCGTCAATCAACGCTTGACGCATCTGGTCGACCAAGCGAACAATGAAGCGTTCGTTGTGAATTGTTGACAGTGTCGCAGCGAGAATTTCCTTGCCCCTGAAAAGATGATGGAGATACGCGCGAGTGTAATTTGCACAGGTGTAGCAATCGCACTTGTCATCTATTGGTTCGAATGCTTTGCGATAAGGGGCGTTGGAAACATTGAAGCGGCCCCTCATCGTATAGAGCGAACTCGTTCTCGCAATTCGTGACGGAAGCACGCAATCAAAAGTGTCGATTCCATTTTCAACACCGACAAATAGATCCTCAGGCGCGCCAATACCTAACAAATGTTTCGGTTTGTCTTCAGGCAGTTCTTGATTTACCCAACCAATAATTGTTCCTAATGCATCCTTGTCGAGAGCGCCACCTATACCGAAACCGTCAAATGAAATGTCAGATGATCGCATACTGCCGAGATCTTGCGCTGCAATGCGACGAAGGTCTTCGTACTGGGCACCTTGAATGACACCGAAAAGTGCTTGATATGGCTTGTCTTTTCGTGAGTCCGTTAGGCGTTTGTGTTCGTCGAGACATCTAATTGCCCACGCGGATGTTCGGTCGATGGCGCTAACCTGGTATTTGCGAGTGTTGTGAAGGGTCGTGCATTCATCGAATGCGAAGATGATGTCGGCGCCGATTTGATGTTGGACTTGCATGGAAATTTCCGGAGTGAAGCGATGCATGGATCCGTCTATGTGCGACTTGAAAGTCACGCCTTCATCGTCAACATGGGCTAGACGATCCTTTTTATGGGCCACGACGTCGTCGGCTCT
Source organism: Actinomycetes bacterium (assembly GCA_023252155.1). GTDB lineage: Bacteria > Actinomycetota > Actinomycetes > Nanopelagicales > Nanopelagicaceae > QYPT01. The sequence goes on from JAHEXJ010000064.1 coordinate 5,878, forward strand.
AAAAGTAGTTGCATCCATAGCAAGGACTTTTTTGAATCCGACCCCCAGTGAGAGAACTTGGAAGCCACCGCTATCCGTGACAGTTGGACCTGGCCAATTCATGAATTTGCTTAGTCCGCCAGCCTCATCTAGAACATCGGCCCCTGGTTGGAGATACAGGTGGTAGGCGTTGGCCAGAAGAATTTGGGAACCAAGAGCTTTCATGGCCTCGGGCAGGACCGA
>JAHEXJ010000111.1 GCA_023252155.1 Actinomycetes bacterium
GGCATCGGTTTTGCCAAGGAGGCCGAACACAATTGGGAAATCTTGAATCATCTAGACGCCTTCAAGGCAATCGGTTTTCCCGTGCTGATCGGCGCTTCGCGCAAAAGATTTCTGGGCAATCTCGTAGGTGCTGATAATACGGATGCCCGAGAATCTGCCACGATTGCACTCACTGCCTTACTTGCCAACCAAGGTATCTGGGGGGTTAGAGTTCATAGCGTCAAACCGCATCGTGACGCAATTGCTGTGGCAAGGAGTATGAGATGAGCGATCGCATCGAGATCAGTGGTCTTTTCGGTTTTGGCTATCACGGGCTTTTTGATGATGAACGTGAAAATGGTCAAGGTTTTCTTGTTGACGCGATTCTAAATGTCGATATGTCCAAGGCATCCAAGTCGGATCTTCTTGAAGACACGATCAATTACAGCGCAGTCGCCGATTTGATTCATGCCCAACTTGTTGGTCCTCCAGTTTCGCTTATCGAAAAACTAGCTGGCCAGATTGCCGATGCCATCCTTAATGAATTCCCGAAAGTTGAGTCCGTTCGCATCACCGTACATAAGCCCGATGCACCTGTTGCGGTAAAAGTGAGAGACCTTTCTGTCTCGATAGTTCGAAGTCGATGAAGGCTGTTGTAGCCCTGGGTGCAAATCTGGAAGACCCCGAGAGAGCGGTCGAGTTGGCCCTGTCTCTGCTCGAACTGTCTACGGACTTAATATCTCGATCGAAGCTTTATTCAACCAAACCGGTAGGCGGGCCTCCACAACCTGATTACGTGAATGCTGTCGCCATTATTGATTCAGAACTTCCTGCCCACGATCTATTGGACTTGCTCAATGGGATTGAAAAGAGCATGGGACGGGTTCGAGGCGAGCGTTGGGGTCCTCGGGTAATTGACCTTGACCTCATCACATATGGAGATTTACAAAGTGATGAAGAATCACTCACTTTGCCTCACCCGAGGGCTCACGAAAGACGTTTTGTTCTTGAACCATGGCTCGAAATCGATCCGGATGCATATCTTCATCCTTTTGGATACATCCGCGATATTTTGGAGAAGATACCTCCTTCCAAGTAGCCTTTTAGCCCAACGCTCACTTCGCCCGGTACCAAGGAAGGACTGGAGCAGATGCAGGTAGTCGACAACTTAAGCGCATTGGATCGTGCGAAGTTTGGCCCGATCGCCCTGGTTCCAACTATGGGTGCTCTCCACGAAGGACATGCCCGACTTATTCGTCAGGCAAGAACGTTGACAGATGCAGTGTTGGTGAGCATTTTCATAAACCCCCTCCAATTTGAGAATCCATCCGACTTGGAGAAATACCCTCGAACTCCAGAGGCCGATAGTGAAAAGGCAGAACAAGCAGGAGCCGAAGTTTTGTGGAGACCTCGATATGAGGAGGTCTATCCAAGGACCATTGCATTGCAAGAAGTTGGAGCAGTCGCCTCGCTGTACGAGGGAGCCGCGCGCAAGGGACATTTCCAAGGAATGTTGACCGTAGTTAAGCGACTTTTTGATTTAGTCGACCCAAAGTGGGCGATCTTCGGAGAGAAGGATTTCCAGCAACTTTTTCTCGTCAGGCGAATGGTTCAGGATCTCGAGCTCGATATCGAGATCGTGGCGGTTCCCACAGTGCGCGAGTCAGACGGCTTGGCAATTTCGTCTCGCAATATTCGCCTGAGTCCGAATGACCGCCAAGTAGCACTAGTCATATGGCGCGCTTTGGCCAATGCTTCTCGGATGGAATCGATTGAGTCAATGCAAAATGCCTTAGACGCCACTTTGGCAAGAGAGAGCGGATTCAAACGCGATTATGCAGTGATTATCGATGAAGAAGATTTTTCGCTGGCCACGGATGACACGAAGGCAAAGCGGGCTCTCATTGCCGGTTGGGTAAATGGGGTTAGATTGATCGACAATATGCCCATGATTGGTTTGGCCCGATGAAACTTCTCGCACCCAAACCCGGATGGACCGCGCGCGCTGATGTCATTGTCGTCGGTTCGGGCGTTGCCGGACTTACCACCGCACTTCAGATTCGAAGTTTCGGGCTGTCGGTTTTGCTTGTTACAAAGGCGCGAGTGGACGCCGGATCAACGAAGTGGGCGCAGGGCGGAATCGCTGCGGCCTTGGGACC
>JAHEXJ010000112.1 GCA_023252155.1 Actinomycetes bacterium
AGCGCGAAAAAGTCGCCGAGATCGCCCGCATGCTCGGCGGCGTGAAGGTTTCCGAGAAGGCCATACGGCATGCGGAGGAGATGGTGAAGGGGAAGTAGGTAAGAGGAGCCGAATATGGAATCTTCAAATTCGGATGCGGGCGTAGTGCGGGAGCAAAGTGACCCCCGCTCGACCTTACGCATTGTAGCCGTCGTCCTTGCGATTCTGAGTGTCGTTGGTATGGTGACGGCGCTTCTTAACATGCCGCATCAACATCTCCGCGCTTTCCTGACATTCTAAGTCCGGTGGCTAACGAACCTGGTTCAGCTTCTCTTGCAGGAAGACTGGCAGCGGTCTTTGTAGCGTCGGTTTTGGTAGAGGCCATTCGTTATTATATCCATCCTACCCTCTATCTCTGGGTAACGTGGGTGCTCGTGGGTTCTTCGATTGGCCTGAACTTCGCTTATCACTTGTGGTCATTAGCGTCCGGGCGTTAGTCGAACAAATTCAGTTGATTACCCGAAAGGACCTGAATGTCATCGGTGATGATGTTGTTAAGTAGTTGATCCAATGGGATTCTCTCGAACATGGTCAGGCTCAAGATCTGTAGCATTTCATACAGGCTCGCGGAGAGATTCAAACGCTTCTTGACGATGGCCACCAGCAGGTAGACCGAGACTGCGATCCAGACTTGAGTCTTGACCGCGTTCTCTGAGGTGCCGAAGAAGGCTTTGATACGAAGATGCTGCTTGATCCATTTGAAAAACAACTCGACCTGCCACCGGCATCGATAAAGCTCGGTGATGGTGATCGCCGACAAGGCAAAGTTGTTGGTCAGGAACACCAGTCGTTTGCCGGTTTCGGGATCTTTGAACCGGATGCGGCGCAGTGGCGTGTCGAAGTCTTGGCGCGAGTAGAAGCCGGTAAGCACGATGGTCTGATCGCAGATCAACCCGGTGCTCCGGTCCACTGGATGCGAATAGCGGCGCTGGGCTTTGAGATTGGATTTGGCGCGTGTCACAAAGAAGCTGCCCGCTTGGTGAAGGTGATGAAGCCGCTCGAAGTCGATATATCCTCGGTCCATGACGTAGAAGGCGCCGGGCTCGGGCAGCAACAGGTCGAGAACGTTGACGTCGTGCAGTTTGCCATCGCTGATGTACAGGAACGAGGGGATGTTGCCGCGCAGGTCCAAGAGCGTGTGCAGTTTGATAGCCGCTTTGGTCGAGCGAAACGGTGCCCAGCAAAACACCGACAGGCACAGGTCGATGGTGCTGGCATCCAGGGCGTAGACCGTCTCTTTCAAATCGACGCCAAACGGTTCCCCGGCATAAAGACGACGGGCGATTCCAATGAGCGACTGGGCAAAGTCGGCGTAGATACGCCAGTCGCGCACCTCGTTGGCATCGGCCAGCGTGCTGCGCGATACTCGGCTGTTGATGCCCATGTGGTAGAGCTTGCTTTGTTGGGCTCTCAGGCACGCTTCGATGTCGCGCAAGCTCTCTCGATAGGTCAACTGGGCAAACGCCATCGAGAGATATTGGTCGAGACAGGAAAAGGTCTTGACCTTGTGCTCTCCGCCATAGCGCGCCACGCAACGACGAAACGTTGTCAGCGGCAAGTGCTGCGTGATTTGCGCGAACACCAGCTTGCCCAAGTTCATGGATGCCCCCTGCGAGTGAGTTCCTCGCAGGATCGCAAATCGACGGGGCGTACTTCAAATCGAGACCAAGAAAAATCATGAATTATCTATTTCAGATCAACCAATTATCGCGTTTCGGTCGTTCAACGCCCGGACGCTAATGATTTCCGACGATTCTTAGAAAACACCATAAGTGCCTAAAATATTTGTCTTTTTCTTTGTTTTTGTCGTGTTGGAAAAATTTAGTGTCGGAAATCTTTACAAAGTGCCTGGGGCAGAGGGAAACGGCCTCGTTCGTAACTCTTTGAAAAGATGTACCTTTGCAATCGCTGTAAACTTGGCATGAATAGTGCTGCTTCTTCTCAAAATTTCTAAATTCCAGTTCGTAGGATGGGTTGAGCGAAGCGATACCCATCTTCAGGAGAACCGAAACCATGAAGCAAATAGTACCTGCACTTGGATTACTAGCGGTGTTGCTCTTTGCCGGCCGTGCCCAGGCGACGCTGATCGACCGGGGCG
>JAHEXJ010000113.1 GCA_023252155.1 Actinomycetes bacterium
CCGGCTACCACAATGAGAATGATGGTTGCGGAAACTTCCGCGTAAACTTTGCCACTGCCAGTGATATTTGCGTAGATAGACCACCCGAAGGCGGTCAAAGATCCGAGGGTGATGAGGGTATCCATTGTGGGATGGAATAAATTGCGAATACCGGCCCGATGAATCGGAAAGGCGACGATAAGGACAACTGGTGCGCTCAGTCCGATAACCAGCCAGGCGGTAGGCGAATATTTTGGATGCAGCACATTAAAGATGTCGAGTTGACCATTGATCCAGCTATCGATTTTTGGATTCCAACTAGAAATGTTTGAAATCGCGAGAACCGGGGCCGTGAACAAGATTGCGAAGAACAGCGCGGTAGCAGATTTCTTGCTGTGAAGGGCAACCTGGGCTGAGACCTTGACGTATTTTGCCGAATAACCAGCAAATTTAATCGCCTTAACCAGTTCTTTAGGATCCATCTCTGCGGGTGCTATCGCATTTGCCGTTTTCAAGTGATAATCGACAGAAGCGCTCACCCCAGGAATTGCGTTGAGAGTTCGTTCCACGGTCGTAGCGCAATTTGCACAAGTCATTCCTCCGATACTGAGGGTTATCGGTTCGAAGGCAGTATTTATTGCCTTTTTACCAACTTTAGTTTCGGTCGATTGAGCCATTTAAGTGCCTCACCACTTGGTCGAGGAGGAGACCATTGGTGGACAAGCCGCTTCCGTGATGCGGTCCAGGCTCTCCGGTAATGGAAGTAAAGGAGCCACCTGCTTCGCGAACGACAATGTCCAACGCGGCCATGTCCCAGACCGCGAGTACTGGCTCAACAGCAATGTCTGCGGCGCCTTCTGCAACGAGCATGTGCGACCAGTAATCGCCGAAAGCGCGAGAGCGCCAGCATTGATCGATTAGTGAGATGAATGCGGGTCGTCGATCTTCCCAATGTTTGAAATCGGAATAGGTAATCGAGGCATCCTTAATTTGCGCAACTTTGGAAACAGAAATTCTTCGAGCCGCACCGCCGTTGAATTGCACAAAGGCGCCATTTCCCTTGGAGGCGTACCAGCGCCGTGTCAGAGCTGGTGCGCTTACAACCCCAACGATTACTTCGCCATTCTCAACCAGAGCGATAAGAGTCGACCAAGATGGTACAGAGCGCATGAAGTTTTGAGTTCCGTCGATTGGATCAATTACCCAATAACGAGAACCCAAATTTTCTGATTCGCCGAACTCTTCGCCGAGCACTCCGTCGTTTGGACGCTCGCGGGCAAGAATTTCTCGGATGGCGGTCTCTGTCGCCTTGTCAGCATCAGTTACTGGGGTGTTGTCGAGCTTGGTTGTGATGACTAAATCTTGTGACTGGTAGCGCGATTGGGTGATGAGATCGGCCGCATCGGCAATTTGTTGAGCCAGTGCCAGGTCTTCCGCGAGTGAATATTTAGTAGTGGACATTCGCTAAGCCTAGTCCAGCTTGATATCCAACAGGCCTCGCAGGGATTCAATCCGTCTTTGTCGTTCCGGGATAACGACTCCGTTTGGAGCGGCCCACTCGGTTAGGGCGCAACCTTCTTCGGAATGCGAGCAATTGGGCATGCAATGAGAAATGACATCGGACAAATCTTCAAACGCGGCGATGATCCGGTTCGGATCGATGTGGGCGAGGCCAAAAGCTCGGATTCCAGGTGTGTCGATGACCCAGCCATCACTGGATTTCAAATGTGATGAGAGTGGAATGGCAATCGCACTGGAGGACGTGTGGCGTCCACGTCCCGTTACTTCGTTGACTTCGCCGATGACGCGCTCGGCATGGGGGATGAGTGCATTGATGAGGGTGGACTTGCCGACACCCGAATGTCCAACTAATACTGAAGTCTTCCCGTGCAGAACCTCGCGAATTGAGGAGAGATCGCCGCCTTTGGATGTTGTCAAGACTTTCACATTTAGGCTTTCGTACTCGTGTAGAAAATCCGGTTCTGGACCTAGGTCGACCTTGGTTACCAAAATTACTGGCGTTATTCCCTCGTGGAATGCGCTGACCAGAAAGCGATCGATCAAGCCTCGGCGCGGTTCGGGGTTTGTTGCTGCCACAACGATAATGAGTTGGTCGATATTTGCGACAATG
>JAHEXJ010000034.1 GCA_023252155.1 Actinomycetes bacterium
GACGCGGATTGGGATTTGCGATTCCATCATGGCGAGTCGATGGAATGGATCCTCTGGCAGTTCATCTTGCGATGAAAGAGGCCGAGGCGATCATGCGTGCGGGCGGGGGACCTGCCGTAATCGAAGTTGAGGTCTACCGATATTTTCATCAAAGCGGCGCTTTCCCCGGCAGTGCTTTTGGATATCGCACTAAGGACGAGGAAGCCCAATGGCGAGAAAGAGATCCACTCCTTCGCGTAGCGAATGAGATGATCGCACTTGGACTCATTGACCAAGTCGGTGTGGATGCCGTGCGTGAGCAAGCGGTGGCCGCTAACAAACTCGCAATCGCCGCACTGACTGAACCCAACCCTGATCTCGCTGGAAAGCGTCGAATTCGCCCCGAACTCTGGCCCGACGTGAAATTCGTCAATGCGGGTGTTCGCGGCGACGCCAGTGAATTATCTGGCGCTCGCACGTTGGAGCCCAAGGCTTATGTGGGAGCAACGAAAACAACCAAATTCGTTGAGGCTATTGCCGCAGTTCTCGACCGTCGAATGGAAACGGATGAGCGGATCGTCATTTTGGGCGAGGATGTTCATCGACTAAATGGCGGAACAAACGGCGCGACAAAAGGGTTGCCCCAGAAATATCCAGGTCGAATTCTCGGGACTCCAATAAGCGAAAATGCATTTGTTGGTCTCGGTGGCGGTATGGCTTTAGATGGTCGTTATCGTCCTGTTGTTGAATTCATGTATCCCGATTTCATGTGGGTTGCCGCAGATCAAGTTTTCAACCAAATTGGGAAAGCCCGTCATATGTTTGGCGGCAAGAATCCAGTGCCACTTGTACTCCGCACAAAAGTTGCGATGGGAAGTGGTTACGGATCGCAACATTTGATGGACCCTGCAGGAATTTTTGCAACCGCACCAGGTTGGCGCATCGTCGCCGCATCAACTCCAGCTGATTACATTGGTTTGATGAACGCGGCGTTGACTTTGGATGATCCAGTACTGGTGCTCGAGCATGTCGATTTGTACGGAGACATGGGAGAAATTCCGGAGATGGATTTGGATTATCAGATCCCATTCGGCAAGGCGAGCATTCGTCGAGCTGGTAGTGAAGTAACTCTCCTCACTTACCTCTCGATGGTGAAGCACTCACTCACTGCAGTTGAAGCATCTGGCATGGATGCCGAAGTAATTGATTTGCGATGGCTGGATCGCGCAAGTTTTGATTGGGAGACCGTGGGAGCAAGTATTCAAAAGACCAACAATGTTTTGATTGTGGAACAGGGTGCACGTGGCACCTCTTACGGAACTTGGTTGGCAGATGAAATTCAACGCCGTTTCTTCGACTGGCTGGATCAGCCCGTACAACGGGTCACGGGAGGCGAGGCTTCTCCAAGCATCTCGAAGGTTCTCGAACGCGCAGCCATTGCCGGAGTCGAAGAAGTAATTGCTGGACTAGAGATGGTCCGCGAAGGATTTGGCGGTACGAAATAACATGGCGAGCATTATGCGAATGCCAGAAGTGCTGGCCAATGCAACCGAAGCCATTATTTCAAAGTGGCTTGTTGAGGAAGGTTCGTCGTTCTTAGCGGGTCAGCCAATAGCCGAAGCGGAAACCGAAAAGGCTCTGGTTGAAGTTCCTGCAGAAATTGATGGCGTTCTCGGCCGGAAATTGGCAAAGGAGGGAACTTCGATCTCGGTAGGTGCTCCCATTGCCGTTCTTTTGAAGGCTGGCGAAACAGTGGCAGATATTGAGAAATTGCTCGCAAGTGAGAATATTTCTTTGGTAGTTGCCCCGATTCTCGAGACTGCGAAAGGCGATGCCATTTCTGCTGGTGTGTCGGTTTCCACCGAAAGAGTCTTCTCAAGCCCACTTGCTCGCCGGATGGCGAAGGAAAAAGGGATTGACCCTCAATCACTCCATGGCACAGGCCCTGGTGGGCGAATTGTTAAACGAGATGTCGAAGCCTTCTTGGCTTCGAGTGCAAGTGCAAAGCCATCAATCGCCCCAGCAGCCGTATTTGTGCCAAGTGGAGATGGATCTTTTTCAGCGATTGCTCATACCCCGATGCGGCGGGCAATCGCCCGAAGGTTAACGGAAAGTAAGTCCTCGGTTCCTCATTTCTATCTCTCGGCACCATGTTTAGCTGATGATCTTTTGAATATGCGGAAGAAAATCAATGAATGGTCGGAGAAAAAGGTTTCTGTTACTGACTTAATCCTCAAGACTGTTGCGGCTGCTTTTTCTGATGTTCCTGAAGCCAACGTCATATGGACGACAGATGAGTTGCGCAAATTTCATGACGTTGATATTTCGGTCGCAGTGGCAACGGATAATGGATTGATCACTCCAGTAGTTCGTGCCGTTAATCTGATGAATCTCAATCAATTGAGCGCCGTGACAGAAGATTTAATCGCGCGCGCAAGAATTGGCCGTTTGAAGCAGAATGAAATTGAAGGTGGGACTTTCTCAGTAACCAACCTTGGGATGTACGGCACTGACGAGTTTTTTGCGATTCTCAATCCTCCACAGTCGGGCATTCTTTCGGTAGGGGCTGCCAAACAAAAACCTGTGGTGGTCAATGGAGCCATAACTATCGCTTCCGTCATCAATTTCACGCTCTCCGTCGATCACCGAGCGATAGATGGCGCCCTCGCCGCGCAGTGGCTGGCGGCCTTCGTGAAGCGCTTTGAGAACCCGATGTGGCTGGTGGTTTAGTCAGTATGCTTGAAAAGTAACCCCGCAAACATATCTTTTTAACAAAAATTGTGGGAATATTCCTTCGCTAATTTCATTGCTGATGAACAAAGGGACGATATGGACGGGATTAGCGGGGCATCGAATAAGCGCACCATGCGCAGACGTGCCTTGGCTGAACTTGTGGCTGAACGCGGTTCTTTGTCCGCCCAAGAGCTAGCCCAGGAACTCGGCGTCAGCATCATGACGATTCATCGAGATCTGGAGGATCTTGAACACCAAGGGGTTGTCCGCAAATTCCGCGGGGGCGTGTCGGCTCAGCCGAGCGTGGTTTTTGAGTCAAACGTAAATTTTCGTCAAGATGCGATGGAAAAAGAGAAGATCGCCCTGGCTAAGGCAGCCATCCAATTCATCGAGCCAGGCATGTCTATCATGCTTGATAACTCGACTACCGTCCTGCAACTTGTTCCATTACTCGCGGACGTTACCCCTCTCCATGTGGCCTCGAATTTTTTACGGGCGATTAGCCAACTCTCTGTCATACCGGATATTCGCTTAGTGACCCTCGGAGGTGACTACGACGCGACGAGCGACACCTTCCATGGCGTCCTTACCCAGCAGGCAATTGAATCGATCCGGGTAGATGCCGCGTTCTTCTCGGCTTCGGCGATATCAGGCGGAGCGGCCTACCAGCGCCAGAGCAGGATTGTCTCTTTCAAGCAGTCGATGATGAATGCCGCCAGTCAGCGCTACCTCCTGGTGGACCACACCAAACTCAACAAGGTTGCCTTTCACAAATTGGCGCTCCTGACCGATTTTGACATGGTCATAATTGACGATGCTGCCCCAGAGACAGCTCTGGATGAACTCACTCGGGCGGGCGTGAAGTTCATCGTCGCGCCAAGCAAATCCTAACAATTTCCTAACATTATTTTTGGGTGAAATAACAAAACTGTTATCAAAGCGTTATGAAGTTTTGAGCCTAGACGTAGAAGATACCTATTGACACCTCTGCTCAGGCGGATTTAACTTGCGCGATGTGAATATCACATAATTTTTGTGAGTTACAGGGACAAAATGTTAAGTAAGGGGAGCCGTGAAGGCAGTAGTTTTTGAGAGTAAGGGACAACTCTCTGTTAAGGCAATGCCAGATCCCACACCTGGCCTTCACGATGTTGTTATTGAGGTGGCATCGGTTGGCATGTGTGGCACTGATATCCATGTTTTCGATGGTGAATTTGAAGGCGGCGTCTTCCCGATAATTCCTGGACATGAGATCTCAGGAACGGTTGTTGCCGTCGGCTCTGGGGTCACTTCACTGAGGGTGGGTGACCCCGTAGCCGTCAATCCGACGCTGACCTGCGAGTCCTGCGAATATTGCCTCACCGGTCGGAGCAACCTGTGTCGGAATTGGCAGGGGATGGGCGTTGTCGCCAATGACGGTGCCTCGGCGGAATTCCTGCGGGCTCCCGCTCGAAACGTCCACAAGCTTCGCTCCTCAACAGACTTGAATCACGCGGCATTGATTGAGCCGTTAGCTTGTGCAGTTCGAGGCTATGACCTATTGCCCAGAAGACTGGGCGAGCATTATTTGATTTACGGCGCGGGGACGATGGGCTTACTTATGGCTCAACTTGCACCTAGGGCTGGGGCGGCGAGCGTGACTATCGTCGATACGAATGCGAAGCGGCTCGATGCCGCGCGTGATGTTGCAGTTGAAACGGTGTTGGCAAAGGCCGATGACTCATCACGCCACGAGTGGGACGTAGTCATCGATTGCACAGGGGTTGTTGCTGCTATCGAGGACGGGCTGCCTCGCGTCAAGCCAGGAGGAACATTTCAGCACTTTGGTGTAGCGCCAGTTGAGGCGCGCGCGCAGTATTCACCTTTTCGAATCTACCGAGATGAAATCAACATCGTAGGAACTATGGCGACGGTGTCTTGTTTCGGAAGAGCAGTTGAACTTTTTGAAGCCGGCGCGATCAAACCCGAAGCAATGATCAGCCACTACTTCCAACTCGATGACTACCAAGACGCGATGAACATGTTCCGAAAGGGAACAGGTCGCAAATTGCAGGTTCGACCAGGCGCTCGCGAGTCGTTCACCCTCCTAGATCTATCGAATTAGAAGAAAGCAGAGAGAGAAAAACCATGAGCTTACGAATTGGGTTCAGCAAGACCAAGCTAGTGATCCTTGGCATGGTGGTCATCTTGCTGGTTGCGATGTCGCTATCAACCAAAGTCGTAAGTCTAAAAGATGCGGCTGGCCTGAGGACCGGCACAAGCTCATTGCAGGCGAACACCCAAGTTTCGCATTCCTTTGCTGACAAGACGTATTTGCCCGTGGTTGTGCCATACATTTTGAAGCACGCGGTCGATGTATTGACGCTGGATAAAGCAATTCAAAAGGACATGAATGCAGCGGGTGCCAAATATGGCCACCAAGATGGGCCTAGTAACGCTTTTGCAGTCCCCGTGAAATTTACAGGGACCGCTGAAGCGTTTGTAAATGATTTCATGCCTGTGACGGTGCCGGGAATGACAAAAGGAGTCACGATTTACGTTCAGATGGGTCCCGCTCTTAATGGAACCACCCTTCGCGATGTGACAGGTACCGTGGACTTTCAACAATTCGTTAACCAACTTGCCTATCAAGACGCAGCAACGAAGTTGAATGACAAGGTCCGCGAGTTGGTACTGAGCAAGGTTGACAAGAATTCCCTCAAAGGCAAAAAAGTTACTATCACTGGTGCTTTTTCGGTCACGAACCTCCAGAACTACATCATCATGCCTATCAAAATTGAGGTTGGTTAATGTTTGCCGAAGCGGGTGTGATCCTAAGGGCAAGCAACATCACCAAGGAATTTGGCGCGACCGTTGCACTGAGCTCCGTCAATTTTGAAATCTTTGATGGCAAAGTTTCTGCACTTTTTGGCGAAAATGGAGCGGGCAAGTCGACCCTGATGAAAATTCTGTCGGGCATTGAAGCTCCGACTTCTGGAACCCTTGAAGTCAATGGTGAAGAAGTTGTGTTCGAGAGCGTGAATGAGGCGCGCGCGAAGGGCATTGCGATAATTCACCAAGAACTTAACTTAGCCCCGAATTTGAACGTCAGAGACAATATATTTTTAGGTCAGGAAATTCGATCGCACTTGGGTGGAATTGACTATTCGAAGGAAAATGAAATTACCGCCGAATTGATGGGTCGACTTGAAGAACCGATCTCTCCCATGGCACTCGTAGGGGACCTGCGTTTGGGTCAGCAGCAAATCGTGGAAATAGCTCGGGCTCTTGCAGCCAACGCACGCATTCTCATTATGGATGAACCTACATCGGCGCTAAGCAGTACCGAGATCGAGGTACTTTTCAAGGTGATCGATGATTTGAAAGCGCATGGCGTGTCAATTGTCTATATCTCGCACCATTTGGAAGAGGCACTTCACGTAGCGGATACCGTGACAGTTCTTCGCGACAGCAAGCTAATCGCAACCGATGAGCGAAAAAACGTTGATCTTAATTGGATCGTCAACAAGATGATTGGTCATGACAGCACAGAGTCGTCAGCAAGTCTAAATGAACTCGGAGACGTGGTACTTGAGATCAGGAATCTCAACATTGTCGACCCGAGTAACCCCGCAAGACTCTCCGTTGAAGACCTCTCGCTCGAAGTGCGCCAAGGAGAAATAGTCTGTCTTTACGGCCAAATGGGGGCCGGCAGGACTGAACTTCTTGAAACGTTAGCCGGCAGAATCAAACCGCTTTCGGGTCAAATACTTCTAAACGGTCGTGACATTGCTGCGCTGAGTATTCGCGACAGAATCAATGGCGGTCTTGCTCTTGTCCCGGAGGATCGGCAACGAGATGGTCTCATCCGTCTGCTTAGCGTTGGCGAAAATTTGGCACTCTCAAATCTGTCCAACTACGTCAAGCGTTTTGTTCTGCGCGATAAAGCAGAAATTACTGATTTGAAGGCCGCAATTAGCGATGTTCGGGTGAAGACCTCCAGTCATAAAGCGTTGATTACATCCTTGAGCGGTGGGAATCAACAGAAAGTCGTAATTGGCAAGGTGCTTCTCACCAAACCCAAGATCATCGTTCTTGACGAGCCAACTCGTGGAATCGACGTTGGCGCTAAGGCAGAGATTTTCTCATTGCTTTCCATACTCGCTTCCAGTGGCCTGGCAGTTCTATTTGCAACATCTGAAGTTTCCGAAGCCATGACTGCCTCAAATCGAATTGTGGTCATGTCTAAAGGGAGTATTTCTGCGCAATTGGACCCCCAAAAAACCTCTAGGAGCGATGTGATTTCAGCAGCTGATGAAAAATCAACTATTCGAAGCAAGAAATTGGACTTGAACGGGGTGAGCGCATGACACGATCCGCAGAAACAGAAACCAAGGGACTGGCAGGTAGGTTCCAAGGATTGTCTCTGAGCAAGATTCTGCTCGAGGGTCGGGCATTCATAGCCTTTCTTGCAATCGTTGCGGTTTTCACTTGGTTATCTCCAAATTACCTGACATTGGACAACCTGGTTGTCATGTCGCGTCACGTTGCCTTGAATGCATTGCTGGCATTAGGAATGCTGCTGGTAATCCTGAAGGGTGGAATTGACCTTTCGGTAGGTTCGACTGTTGGCCTTGGTGGAGTCCTCGCCGGCTTCATGTTGATGCAAGGTGTGACGGTTCCCGGAATCGACAAGGTCCTTTATCCCAAAGTATGGGTGGTCGTCGTCGTAACGCTCCTTGCTGGTGCGTTCATTGGACTAATAAATGGAATTTTGGTTACTCGATTCAATGTAGCTCCATTTATTGCCACACTCGGGATGTTATACGTCGTTCGTGGCGTCGCCCTGCTAATTGCGCATGGTGAGACTTACCCTGATCTGCAGGGCAAAGCAGTCCTTGGCAACACAGGCTTCAACGTAGTCGGCTTGGGCAAATTTCTTGGATTGCCAACAGGAATTTGGGTCATGATTGTTGTGGCAATTGCCATCTCCTTCTTGTTACGGAAAACGGTATTTGGGCGTTGGCTCTATGCATTGGGAGGCAATGAGAGAGCTGCCGAACTATCGGGGGTTCCAATCCATCGAGTTAAAAGATGGGTGTATGTCATTTCGGGAGTTTGCGCAGCTGCAACCGGTTTGATCATCGCCTCGGAATTGACCGCAGGCGCTCCCCAGACTGGGCAGTCTTTTGAATTGAATGCAATCGCTGCGGTGGTTATCGGCGGTGCTGCGCTTTCGGGCGGTCGTGGAAATGTTCGAGGAACCCTTCTCGGCGCCTTCGTAATCGGATTTCTATCCGACGGACTCGTGATTGTTGGAGTTTCGGATTTCTGGCAGATGGTCATCATGGGCTCAGTGATCATCTTCGCTGTTGCCCTGGATGAGTCGCAACAGAAGGCTAAGAAAAAGAATTCTTCAAAATCGCTCGGGAAGGTCAAAAAATAAATTTCTGCGATTGCCATGACCTATTCATGGCAAATCACAGAATCTGATCAGAAGAACGTCTGATCAATCTATGGAGAAGAGAGAGGCAGTAAATGATACGCAAGTCTATTAAGAAAGTGGGGATTGGAGGCGCTCTGGTCGCACTTGTTGCCTTGTCAACGATGGTTAGCGTTCCTTCAAGTCAGGCAGCTGCGAAGAAGAAGGGTGGCCTAATCTCAATCATCACGGTTGATATCAAGAACCCGTTCTGGGCAGCTGAGGTTGCGACAGCACAGTCAGAAGCCAAAAAGCTTGGTTACACGACCAAGGCGGCGGCGCACAATGGAGACGTTAACAAGCAGAGCTCCCTTATTGATGCCGCGATTGCAAATCACTCAGTGGCAATCATCCTGGACAACGCCGGTGCCGATGCATCTATTGGACCTATAACAAAGGCAAAGAAAGCTCATATTCCAGTCTTCCTCGTGAACGCAGAAATCAACAAAACTGGACTTGCGGTTTCACAGATCGTTTCCAACAACGCGCAAGGTGCCGCAATCGGTGGTGCCCAATTCGTTAAGGCGATGAACAGCACTGGAACATACGTAGAACTTTATGGAAACCCAACAGACAACAACGCTGAAGTCCGTTCATCGGGTTACAAGACAGTCATTTCTCAGTACCCAGGAATGTCGAACCTTCAGAAGGAAGTTGCAAACTGGGATCAACAGCAAGGCTTTGCCAAGATGCAGACAATGATTCAGGCCCATCCTGATATCAAGGGCGTCATCGCTGGCAACGACGAAATGGCGTTGGGTGCGATTGCCGCTCTCGCTGCAGCCGGAAAGACCAATGTAGTTGTTGGTGGATTCGACGGAAATGCCAATGCTGTAGCGGCCGTCAAGTCAGGAAAGATGGCTTACACAGTCCTTCAGCCGATTACTCAGCTATCCAAGATGGCTGTTGATCAGGCAGACAAGTACATCAAGACCGGTAAGACAGGTGTTCCTGAGAAGCAGACCGTTGATTGCACTCTCATCACCAAGGCAAACGCCGGTAAGTACACCTCCTGGGCACTTTCAAAGTAGTCCAAAGAATCCAAAGAGGTGGAGTGGTGTTTCTGAATAAGAAGTCTTCTGGTCGGGAACACCACTTCCTCTTGGTTATTGAAAAAACACATCCGTTTGTACGCGTATTTATCGAGATGAAGAAATCGGTGTAGAACTGTGGCTTACTTACTGAATGACCCTGCAAACTTCGTCGAGGAGATGACTGAAGGTTTCATTTCAGCTCATTCCGACTTGGTTAGAGCTGCCCACGGTGGCGTATTGCGTCGCGAAGCAACTCAGAAGGGCCATGTAGCTGTTGTGATAGGAGGAGGATCCGGTCACTATCCGGCTTTTGCCGGATTGGTAGGGCCAGGGCTCGCTCATGGTGCGGCCATGGGAAATGTATTTGCCTCTCCGTCCGCACAACAAGTTCTCGGTGTGGCGAAGGCCAGTGAAGTTGGCGGAGGCGTCCTATTCACTTACGGCAATTATGCCGGCGACGTTATGAATTTCAATCAAGCACAAGAGCGTCTGAATTCCGCCGGCATTCCATGCAAAACGGTCCTGGTGACAGACGACATTATGAGTGCAACTAAAGAAGAGATCGACAAGCGACGTGGCATAGCGGGAGACCTATTTGTATTCAAGATCGCCGGCGCTGCTGCTGATGCTGGCTACTCGTTAGATGACGTCGAACGCGTGGCAACTTTAGCAAATCAATACACGCGCACGATTGGAGTCGCCTTTTCTGGCTGCACGCTTCCGGGTAAATCGGCGCCGCTTTTTAAAGTTCCAGCGACGAAAATGGCCCTTGGCCTTGGCATTCATGGCGAGCCAGGTTTGGAAGAGGTGGAAATTCCCACTGCTGACGATCTAGCAAAATCTCTTGTTGAGAGATTATTGGAGGAAACGCCTGACGGTCTGACTTCGAAAACGGGAACACGCCTTGTTGTGCTGCTTAACGGACTAGGAGGCGTCAAGTATGAAGAGCTCTTTGTCGTCTATCGGGCCGTGAAGAAGATTCTTGATGCTTGGGGTGTTGTGATCGTAGAACCTGAAGTTGGGGAGTTGGTAACAAGTTTTGAAATGGCTGGCGCCTCACTCACTTTCTGCTGGCTCGACGAGGAATTGGAAAGTCTCTGGCATTTGCCTGCATACACTCCTGCCTATCGGAAAGGCTCGGTTGTTCTTTCTTCCTCAGTGACGGAGACGAGAGAGGAAGAGATTCAATCGAGCAAAATTGCAGTTGGAAGTGAAGATTCGCGACTTTGTGCACTGGGTGTGCTTTCGGCGCTCGAAACAATAAAAATCACAGTTGACAAGAACGAATCATTGTTCGGTCAGTTGGATTCATTCGCCGGCGATGGCGACCATGGCATTGGAATGGCGCGAGGGGCTAACGCTGCCTTTACCGCCGCAAAATTCGCGGTCGAAAGCGGTGCTGGTTGCCGAACAACACTCGAATTTGCAGCTGACGCTTGGTCAGACCGTGCCGGCGGAACTTCAGGTGCCCTGTGGGGGATCATCCTCAATGAAATTGGCAAGTCACTCGGTGACGACAGACCCGTCGATGGGCAACTTGTTGCCAAAGGGGTGTCGAGTGCGCTTGAAGGGGTTATGAATTTCGGAAAGGCACAACTCGGCGATAAAACGCTTGTAGATGCATTTCATCCGTTTTCGCAGAACCTAAGTGCAGAAATAGCCCGTGGAAGTGGCTTAGATCTTGCATGGAACCGTGCTGCCGAGACTTCGAAAATGGCCGCAGACAAAACAGCGGATTTGCTGCCGAAATTGGGCAGGGCACGCCCGCATGCCGAAAAGAGCATTGGCCACCCAGATCCGGGTGCAGTCTCCCTTTCAGTAATCGCTCTTGCAATCGGAGAGATCCTTAAGGGGGTAACAAAGTGAGCAATCTGTTGCGGATCGCGATCGGAAGCGATGACGCTGGCTTTGAATACAAAGAGATTCTTAAGAAGGATCTTCTTAGTAACCCGCTTGTCGAAATGGTTGAAGATGTCGGTGTGGACTCCCAAAGTCATACGCCATACCCGGATATTGCGATCGCAGCGGCGCAGATGGTTGCGCGAGGGGAAGTCGATCGCGCGTTGCTGATCTGCGGCACTGGGCTCGGTGTTGCAATATCGGCCAACAAAGTTTCGGGTGTTCGTGCGGTCACCGCGCACGATAGTTATTCTGTGGAGCGCGCGGTTTTGAGTAATAACGCGCAGGTCTTGACCTTCGGACAACGGGTTATTGGAATCGAACTCGCTCGTCGACTCCTACGCGAGTGGCTTACATACAGTTTTGACTCATCGTCAAGTTCGGCAGAAAAGGTGCTCAGAATTACGCAGTTCGAAGAGAAGTCGGTGCAATAGGTGAAGACTATAAGCGCACCACATGTCATCGGTGTCGGGTTGAAAATGTATCTGGATGTCGATGCGACTCTTCAGTGGGCTCATCGCGTTAAGGAGATAGTGGCAAGTCATCCGGCAGTTGCTTCAGGTGCCGTGGAAGTATTCGTTCTTCCCAGTTTTCCGATGATTCGAGATATGGTCCAGATTTTTTCTGGTTCTGGCGTTGGTGTTGGTGCACAGAATTTCTCGAATCACGATGAGGGCCCCTATACCGGTGAGGTCAGTCCACTTCTTCTCAAACAGATAGGTTGCGAATACGCTGAAGTTGGTCATTTTGAGAGAAGGTCTAACTTCAATGAAGATGAAGCTCTTATCAGCAAGAAGGTCTCATCTGCATTTCGAAATGATTTGATTCCCGTGATTTGCATCGGGGAGTATGAGGAATTGGATCCGGAGGAGACTTCTTCCGAAACTATTCGTCAGTTGAGGTCATCTCTAAGCAACTCGGGACGATTTTTGGCGGATTCTCCAGTCGTGGTCGCCTATGAACCAAGTTGGGCAATCGGCGGTGTAGCCCCAGCAAGTGCGCAACATATTAATGCCGTGTGTCAGGCGATCCGAGATGAATTGATTCAGATGGGCGCAAAGGAATTTTGGGTGATCTATGGGGGAAGCGCCGGCCCTGGCCTCTACTCCTCAATTTCGAATTCGGTTGATGGGCTCTTCCTTGGGCGCCTGGCCCACGATCCCGAATCACTGAGTCGTGTCTTGGATGAAGTTTGGCTTGAGGAACGAAAGCAGAAAGCGTCTAATTCATGATGGTCATGTGTTAGTGAAGTTGAATAAGGAGTTTCAGTGACTACGAATATGAAGGCGGTCATATGCCACGCGCCTATGGACTATCGACTCGAAACAGTTCCAATGCCCGTTGCTGGACCGGGCGAGGCCCTGGTAAAAGTAGAAGCCGTTGGGATTTGTGCCAGTGATTTGAAGTGCTATCACGGTGCCGCGAAATTTTGGGGGGATGCAAATCGTCCCGCTTGGGCTGAGACTGAGGTTATCCCAGGTCACGAATTCGTAGGCGAAATCGCGGAAATTGACGAAGAGGCGAGCAATCGTTGGGGCGTCAAGAAAGGAGATCGCGTTGTTGCAGAGCAAATCGTTCCTTGCGGCGAGTGCAGGTATTGCAAACGCGGTGAGTATTGGATGTGCATGCCACATGGAATGTTCGGTTTCAAGCGTGCTACTCCGGGAGCGATGGCTACACATATGGTTTTTCCAAAAGAGGCCCGTGTTCATAAGATTTCAAAAGCAGTGAAGCCAGCGCACGCAGCTTTTGCCGAACCGCTTTCCTGCGCCCTTCATGCTGTGGAGCGCGCCAATATCAAATTTAGCGATGTAGTCGTCGTAGCTGGGTGTGGTCCGATTGGTCTCGGAATGGTTGCGGGGGCGGCGGCAAAGAGTCCAGCAATACTGATCGCCTTGGATCTTGATGATCGAAAATTGGCAGTCGCGAAGGAATGTGGTGCGACGTTAACGATTAACATTGGCAAGGAGGATGCAGTTCAGATCGTTAAAGATCTAACTGAAGGTTATGGCGCCGACATCTATTTGGAGGGGACGGGACATCCAGCAGCGGTTCCACAAGGTTTGAAAATGCTACGCAAACTTGGGACCTTCGTTCTCTATAGCGTATTCAAAGAAGATGTCACCGTGGACTGGAGCATCATTAGCGATGACAAAGAATTGGATGTACTGGGTGCCCATCTCGGACCCGATTGTTGGCCCGCTGCAATCAAGATGATTGAATCGGGCAAGTTACCGATGGACAAGATATGCACTCATCAACTGCCTCTCGAGAAATTTCAAGAAGGCCTAGATCTCGTTGCCGACGGCACAAAGTCCATCAAAGTCTCGCTCATTCCCTAGAGATCTTGGACCACTTCGGCCATGAATGGTGCTGCAAAGGGAACGTGAACTCATGAGTGTGCTCGTCCTTGGGAGCCTAAATGCTGACCTAGTTACGCAAGTTGATCGACTACCTGCCGCTGGTGAAACCGTGATTGCCTCCGATTTCACGGTTCACCCTGGAGGAAAAGGTCTGAACCAAGCCGCGGCCGCGGCTAGGTTCGGATCATCAGTAGCGATGCTTGGTGCTGTTGGCCAGGATGAATACGGTCGATTTCTTCAAGCGCAACTAGATAACGAAGGAGTTGATCGAAGTGGCGTGGGCGAGGTTCAGGCACCTACGGGACGCGCCATTATTGAGGTTGACGCATCCGGAAGGAACCGGATCATTGTCATATCCGGAGCTAATTCGAGTCTGGATGTTGAAAAAGTTAAGTCAGATCTTGGAAAGATGAATCCAAAAGTGATTCTGGCTCAATTGGAAACCCCCATCGAAATCACTTATGAGGTCTTCAAATCGGCGAAGGAACGGGGCATCTTCACGATCTTGAATCCCGCACCATTTCAGACTCTCTCAAGTGAGCTTGCACCTTTCGTAGATCTGATAATCCCCAACGAACATGAGGCACGCCTTCTAACCGGGGTTGAGATCGCCAATGTCGAGGATGCTTACGTGGCTGCAGGTTTATTGACGAAGAAGGGCTATCGCGAAGTGATTATTACTCTTGGAGATCGAGGAGCCATTCTCAAAAGATCGAATTTCCAAAGACACGTCAAGCCATTTTCTGTGTCGGCCATCGACTCCACTGCCGCTGGCGATGCTTTTTGCGGGACTTTGGCTGCTTGCGTGGACCGAGGGATGCGCACATCCGACGCAATTCGATATGCCTCGGCAGCTGGCGCAATAGCCACAACCGTGATGGGTGCAGTTCCATCTATACCCACTTACGAAGAGACATTAGGTCTGATCAACGAGTGCGGCTCATTTGAAGGGGAAGTGAAGTGATTAAGTCTGGAGTAATCAATGGGCAGTTGGCATCATTGCTGGCGCGCTTTAGGCATGTTAATTCGATAGCCGTCGTTGATGGACCCTTTCCGACGTACCCCGGCGTTGAAACCGTCGATCTTGCGGTCACGCGGGGTTTTCCTACGATTCCGCAAATTCTGGATCAGATACTTCCCTTGCTTGATGTCTCTGGGCTCTATTTGGCTAAGGAGTTTGACGCCAATGTTGAACCTGGCATTGTGGCCGAATACAGATCGCGTCATGGTGGAATTTCTCCGACTTTGATCGCTCACGAGGAATTCAAGCGACGCGTAGGGCAGACACTGGGAATAATTCACACCGGAGATCCCATTCCTTACAGCAGTGTCATTCTGACTTCGGGTTGACCTTCAAACTAGTTTTTGATTAGCGCAGCATGCCTAAATTACGGTAATCTGCGCTCGCCGTATTAACCGAACAACCTTGGCGGGTTGCCCGAGCGGCCAATGGGAGCGGACTGTAAATCCGCCGGCTACGCCTTCCAAGGTTCGAATCCTTGACCCGCCACTCACGTTTCTTCAGAAGTGCTTTTCCCTTTCACAAAAAAATTCTTAAGGGTATTCCCTCACGTCGAAGTGTTAAGTATTAGTGCGCGATATTTCGCGAAATGTAAACCTATGCTACAGTCCCCGCCCATAAGTAAACACTGTGGGTCAACCGCCCATACATACCTATTGTCGAGTTGGGAGATCCCATGAGTGAGACACAAGCCCTTGCCACGTCAAAGCTTCTCAAGGAACCTGCGGTGGTTAGTACGCCCAGAAGTGGATCTCCCGAAGTCCGCAAAATTGTCGAAGACGTTATTTCCGATATCAGAGTTCGTGGCGATGTTGCGGTTCGCGAATATTCAGAGAAGTTTGATCACTGGACTCCTGAATCATTCCGGTTGAGCCCCGAGCAAGTTGAAGAAATTGTTGCTCGAGTTCCTCAGCAAGTAATTGACGACATCAAATTTGTGCAGTCTCAAGTTCGCACTATGGCGCAGAAGCAACTTGAATCGCTAACCGAATTCGAGATCGAAACTCTTCCTGGTGTTTTCCTCGGGCAGAAGAACATTCCAATTACGGCCCTTGGTGCTTACATTCCGGGAGGAAAGTATCCACTGCTTGCATCGGCACACATGATCATCGTGACCGCAAAAGTCGCAGGTGTGAAACGCGTTATGGCAGCGACCCCGCCAATCAAGGGTGAGATACCAGAGGCAACGATCGCGGCTATGCACCTTGCCGGCGCGGATGAGATTTATCTTCTAGGGGGCGTGCAAGCAGTGGCTGCAATGGCGATTGGCACGGAGACTGTTGCGCCCGTCAGTTTGATAGCAGGTCCAGGAAATGCTTTTGTTGCAGAAGCAAAGCGTCAATTATTCGGTGAGGTAGGCATCGATCTTTTCGCCGGACCAACTGAGATTCTTATTGTTGCCGATGAGAAGGCCGATCCCTTCATCGTCGCTGTTGATCTACTGTCGCAAGCCGAGCACGGCCCAGAATCTCCCGCGATTTTGATTACTACATCCGAATCCCTTGGGCTTAAGGTCATTGAACACATCGAGCGGATTCTTCCCGGAATGCCTACTAAGGATTTTGCTGGCCCTGCATGGCGCGACTTCGGTGCGGTTCATGTAGTTCCGACGCTGGACGATGCTTACGCACTTGCAGACGCATACGCATCAGAGCATGTTCAGATACTTACTGAGAATCCACGCGAGGCCCTTGAGAAAATGCATCATTACGGGGCTCTCTTTCTTGGAGAAGGCACCTGTGTTTCATACGGGGACAAGGTAATCGGCACGAATCACGTTCTACCCACAAAGGGCGCTGCGCGGTACACCGGTGGACTCTGGGTTGGAAAATTCCTTCGCACTGTCACCTACCAAGAGGTTAAAGACACAAAATCGAGTGCGATGCTCGGAGAGATATGCGGTCGCGCCTCACGTGTTGAACGCTTCGAAGGTCACGCTCGATCCGGAGATGTCCGTGCTGCCAAGTACGGCGGCAATGATCTCCCTTGGGACAATCACGTCTTCAACGCTTAAACGCAGAGAACGGACAGCGCAGATGTTTCGACTCGACGGCAAGAAAGCATTAGTTACTGGCGCTGCCGGTGGTCTAGGAAGAGCGATAGCCGATGGTCTCGCCGAACAGGGCGCGTTGGTCTACGGCACTAGTCGTGACCAAGCAACGGCAGAAATTCTTGCCGCCCGATACGGAGCAGAACCGATTGTCCTTGATCAATCTGACCTTGAAGGAATTGATGACGCGGTTGAGCATTTGTACAAAGTGAGTGGCGGCATCGATCTTCTCTGCAACAACGCTGGCATAAATTTTCCACAGAAAGCTGTCGATGTCGATGTTGAGACGTGGAGCAAGATCCTCAACGTGAATTTATCGGGAGTCTTTTTCCTTTCGCAAGCAATCGGGAAACGTTGGATCCACGATGGAGTTAAAGGGAGCATCGTAAATGTCAGTTCTCAAGCGGGCAGTGTTGCAATTGAGGAACGTGCCAGTTACGGGGCAAGCAAAGCAGGGCTTTCACACCTAACTAAAGTTATGGCTCTTGAATGGGCTCCGAATGGAATAAGGGTCAATGCCATCGCGCCCACGTTTATCCGTACCGAACTAACCGAATCGACTTTGAGCAAGCCCGGGTGGGCCGAAGAATTACTCTCTCGAATTCCATTAGGCAGGTTAGGAAATCCTGACGATGTCACTGGAGCGGTCGTCTATCTCTTCTCTGATGAGGCAAGTCTTGTAACCGGACATGTGCTTACCGTTGATGGCGGATACACGATTCGATGAAAGAGGACCGAGATCATGATTAGTAAAAAATCCACAGATATCGCAGTAATCGGTTCTGGCTACATGGGCGGTGGAATGGCACAGGTTTTTGCGATGTCTGGATATCGCTGCCTTTTGGCCGATGCGAGTGTCGAGATTGCGCAGAACTCTCTTAACCGACTCATCGGAGAATCGCAAAGCTTTGAGTCGCAGGGTCTCTTTGCCAAAGGAAGCACCGATCTAATTGCTAAGAATCTTCATGTAGCCGCGAGCATCGAAGACGCTTCTCGGCAGGCCACGTACATCGCCGAAGTTGTGCCAGAAATAGCGGAAATCAAGAAGGATGTTCTCACTCGCATTAGTGCTTCGGCTGACCCGCACGCGATCATTGCTTCAAATACTTCTGCAATTCCGATTTCCAAATTAGCAGCGTGGGTTGACAATCCAGTTCGTTTTT
>JAHEXJ010000114.1 GCA_023252155.1 Actinomycetes bacterium
ACCGCATTCCTCGAGTAATTCCCGCTTCAGTGTGTCCATGGCAGTCTCATCGGGTTCCGGCGAGCCACCAGGAAGATCAAGCATGCCGGTGTAGGGACCGCGTGCCTTTCGAATAGCGACGACTCGACCACTCTGCCGCCACACTCCGTAGACGCCGTAATGTTCCACCCGCTGAGTTTAGATGGATTCACGGCGAATTCGAATTGAATCGACTTGACGGTTGTCCGCTGAAATAGCCGATTCTAACTCCGAGTGACCTTAATTTCTGTCATAGTTTTCTCGCCTTGATTTTGTCAAGGAAATGGTTCGACATGAGGGCTGGTAATCCTCACAAACAATTGTTGAGCCTTGGAGTTGGCGGCAATAGAGACCTTGGAATTATCCGGGGTCTCTTTTGTATTTCGTCCACAAGTTTGACCTATAAACAGTTGGAATCTGATGATTCAACGTTCAATTGGAGCGGCGCAACTATTCGGATGCGTTGTTGGCGTGGTGTAAATGGCAGCATTGCCACTTTTACCAAGTTGTAGGTGCGGGTTCGATTCCCGTCGTCAACTCCGTAGCCTCAAGTTCTCTGGATGGATCAATTGGTACTGATCAAGACGCGAGAGAAGTTGAGCAATGGTCTCGAGGCATCAAGGGTCTAGTGTTGCAATCGTGACCACAAGAAGACGCCTTGGTTTATCAGTACTTGCCTTGATTGTTGTCGCAACGACTTCGGCGATTGTGACCTGGTCGGTCACCAAGGCGAGTAGAAAATCGCAGCTCAGTTCCAGCGTCGCAGAATGTATCCAGGGCCAACTGCAGGTCGCCATCGAGCAAGGCGGCGGATTGGCAGGCACAGTCCCCTCCACCCACGGATACACCTTCCTCATCGTCAACATAGCCCGCAAGCCGTGCGAGTTACACGGCTACCCAACTCAAATCGCCTTCTTCACCGCTGATGGCGCACCCGTGAAGGTGTCAATCTCGCACGAGCCAACGGTGCTCTACGCGCAGCCCAAGGTTGAACGCGTCGTGCTTAGCCCCGGTGGTGTCGCGTCTTTTGGTATCAGTTACACCTACGGCATCGCACCATCCGGCAAGGAACCAACGACCTGTCTCGCGCCGTTGATCGGCATCCGCCTTCCCGCGCTTTTGTCACGCATGATGTCATAC
The DNA here is from genome assembly GCA_023252155.1 of Actinomycetes bacterium. Taxonomy (GTDB): domain Bacteria; phylum Actinomycetota; class Actinomycetes; order Nanopelagicales; family Nanopelagicaceae; genus QYPT01. The sequence goes on from JAHEXJ010000114.1 coordinate 1,159, forward strand.
GAGTTCCCCGTCAGGATGGACGTCTGTGAGGCGGGTCGAAGGGTGGAGGTAACCCCGGTTGAAGGCCGAAGCACACCCCAACCATTAATTATTGACACTTCTTTGTACGGTTGAGGTAACCCGCATTGAAGGCCGAACCACACCTCGGGTGCAGCGGAATTGCGCCGGCCACGTCTTGGAACGAGACGCTCCTCTTTACTTGAAATGGCAACCTAACTCGGGAGCACGGACTATTTACCACCACTTGATTAAAGCGAGGCAACCCCAGTAATTCGTGGAATTCTGAAGGTCTGGACTTCACCAGTGCCGTGATCGCGTGCGATCAATGACCCGGCGCTGATACTCAGAGGATCGATGATTCGATGTGTCACTGATCCGTTGTTATCTGCATATCCAATGGAAAGGGTATGACCCTCAACAATGAACTTATGAAGCATCTCTAAGGTCTCGTTCGCTGTTGTGCGAGGAAGATTCCCTAGAGCTTTAGCTGCAACCTCCCTTAACGCAGTTTGCTTGTGTCCCGATCGTTCGCCGACTCGCAATGATCGGAGTGCAGCATTCAAAGTTTCTTCAGTTGGCGATTCAAGTTCACCAATAACTCGGGGCTGACGGGGTTTTGATTTTGCACGATTAATTCGTTGTCCGGTTATTAGAACCCCTGAACTTGATTCGGCCGCAGGTAGATATCCGAAACTTCGAAGTGCCGACATCAATTCATTTGCATCGACATCGCAGATGATGACCTCAGGAGCAATTCGACGGAGCGGATACCCTTCCAATCTCTTATCGCTGAGTATTTGAGTGAGAAGTGTTGGATCTTCACATCGAAGATAAGAACTTGTGTTTCCTACGCGAAGCCGACCGTGTCGCTTTGCAACATCGCCAATCAAATAGTCGAGAGGCTGAGGCACTGGTGTCCTTGACGTTTTAC
>JAHEXJ010000065.1 GCA_023252155.1 Actinomycetes bacterium
TAGTTGTGCCGGTCATAATCGAGATGGATACACATTTGATCAAGTACTCGAAACAAATAGATCACTCAAACACTACTTCTATCCAATTGCGCAATTCCAAGGGACTTTAGACAAGGTGAAGTTGTTTGCGCCCTTTGATGGGACAGTTGCGAAGATAAATTTGGAGGCCGAGAAGGTTGGCGGTCGACCGGATAACGGGAATGGAATTTCCTTCTCGACGCCCATAGACAAGGCCGTCCTGTTTCAATTTGGGCATCTTTATTTTGTGAGAGCTTTCAAGATTGGCGATTCGGTTAAAGCGGGAGAACTCGTGGGCTACGCCGCTCTAGGAGACAAAGGATTCGATTTCGACTTGGACCTGATGGGGGCGCAGCCGGCAAAGGATGGCAGAGAAATTCTGGGTAGCGTCTTCGACCATATGACACCTTCGGTATTGTCAGCATTTGCGAGCGTTGGAGTTACGCCGTTAAATACAAAAGAAACCAAAGCATTTCGCGATCAAAATCCCTGCAATTTCGATGTCCAGGTCCAAGGAGACAATCGAACTTCAACGGTCAATTGGGTCCAACTTACTCACTAGTTGGCCGGTTCCCGCCGTTAAGGTGGTTAAGCAAGAAGTGCCTCTGAATTCCCAGCGGCACTTTTTGTCACCAACTCCAAGGCTGAAGGCGTTTTATGTGGAGTAACCATCTCCGGCGCTCAACCATTTCCTCGACAAAATCGAGGCAGGGAAACTATGGCACAAAACGACGTCACTCGGAGTTACAAAATTCTCGATTGCCTAACGCAGGGACCGACCGTGGGTGAGAACCCTACTTCGCGCAGAAGAACTCGATCGGAATGTTGTCTGGGTCCCGCGCAGTTACAACCCAGCCGTAAGGAACATCTTCTATCGGTCCGCGCTCGAATTCGAGTTCATCGAGCTTCGCGGCCCACTCGAAGACTTCGTCCTTGGATTCGCACGCTAGACCGATATGGTCTAGTCCAACTATTAGGTGCGAGAAAGTCTGATTCTTTGCCGCTGCATCGTGCTGAGTAAAGCCAATGACCAGACCCGTGGGAAAGTTGAGTCGTATGCGTTTCCAGTCGGGACCAGCACGGTGAATTACGGTCGCCTCACCTAATAGAGCCAAATACCAAGCGGCAGATACTTCGGCATCATTCACCGTCAGCGTTATGTGATGGATCGGATTCTTCATTTATGTAGCCTATCCATACGACCTCGCCCAAACGCTAAAGCACCACTCCCGCCCGATTCTTCGACGAGAGTGGTGCCTAGACAGGATATTAAGTTATGCGATCAGGTTTACGGAAGCACCAAGGGTTATTGCGCCTAGTCCAAGGACTCGACCGGTGACTATAGAACTGGCACCGAGGGTCGCGTCAGCAGAAACCAAGAAGTTGCCCTGGATAGTCGTGCTTGCACCCAATGTCATGCCTGCTCCGACCAACCAGTAGATGTTTGAAGCCTGGGCTCCGTTTATCAGCGAGACAGTGACTCCGGCTGAAGTGTTGAAAGCAGTAGGTGCGATGAAGACGAATACTGCATTTGCATTGCCTTGTGCATCAAGGATCAGGTTTCCATCAACCGACATAGCTGCTCCGCCAGGAGTTGTATAAACGCCGGGGTAAAGCGTGTCATTGTTGGCAAGCGACAAATTGGCGCCAACGGTTGTAGGAGTTAACGCGCCTACCGATGCCATTGCACTTAACAAGTCTGCTTGGGCCACGGTTGGCGGCAATGTGTCATTCTGGAACTGGCTTGCGCCCGAGGCCAGAAATGAACTGACGGTTCCAACATCTGAAATTCCGGGGGAGATGCCAACGATTCTGCTCCCAGTGCCGGAGATGATCGTCGATGCGCCGTTGGTGAGCGCCTTGTGTGCGAGAAGTACATAGTTGGCGCTCGTTCCAAGATTGATCTGCGCTTGAGAGGTGCTTGCCTGCGACGATGTGGCAGTAACGCCAGGAATGATCAGGCCGAGGATCGCAATTGCGCCCAATATCTTCTTAGATCCCAACGATTTCTTTACTGTATTCATTTTTTTCTCTCCATTTTCTAATTCTGAATTAGATGAAAAGCAAATGTGCTTTACATATGCACTCTCTATGAGGTTCCTGTGAGCCCTTGTCGCTATTCCCTGTGCGTGGCCGGTGAGTATCTCTTGTGGGGAATAAACAAGCAGATCAGTGATTTGTCGAAAAGTGTGACTAGCGTCGCTTCTTTCGGTCGCGCATTTGATGATACGAAAGCGTTCCAATAGCAAACGCAAAGAGACCACCGAGAAGGAGCGTGCCCTCAACGCCACTGTATTTAAGTGTGAAAGATCCAAAGCGAAACGTGTGTTTACCAATTGCCGCAGCAATTAACGGAGCAATGGCAAGCACCGATATCAATGTGATTCGTACTAGTGATTGCACGAAGGCGAATGTCCGTCCTCGCACGTCGTCGTTGACTTCCGTGCCAAGTGTTGTGAAGCCAGTAACCCACGCCATTCCTGCGCATGCTCCGAGGACCACGGTCATGACCAATGCCAGGATGAGGTTTGGAATCAATGCGAGAATCGCAAGGGATGCACCTGCCGAAATCAGAGACAAACCAAAAAGTGCTCCTCTGGAGGAACCGGAGAACATCTTCGGACCTAACCACATACCTAACGCCATTCCTGTAAATACTGCGCCGAAGAGCACTCCGTATGCGGTGTTCCCTCCGCCCAAGTCGCCCACAAATGTCCGACCTAATCCAATGATCGTTCCGCCTGCCACAAAAGCACCTACCATGCCAACAACAAGTCCTCGAATCACCGGTGTCCTACCGACGAACTTCCACCCATCCAAGAGGTCTCTCATGATGTTGGAACTCTTATTATCTCCTCGCCCCTTAACCTTGGGAATCTCTTTAAGGCGATAAATTGTGACTGCACTGTAGAAACCAGTAATTCCGTCGATGTATAGGGCGAGGTCAACTGGATTCCCTTTGAAGAACGGAAACGGAGCAGCAAGGGCGTTGCTGATGATCGCCATGAGCGAGAAGAGAAGTGCGGCCACTGGTGCACTTCCGTACGTGCCGATGAGTGAAGCTTGGTATGCGGACTCCAGTCGTTCACGAGGAACGAGGTTTGGCACGGTCGCATCTTTCGCTGGTCCCCAAAATAGCCCCACAATTTCTATCAAAGCGATCGAGGTGTAGAGCCACCAATATGTATGAATAATTGGAATTGAGATCGTGAGCAAACCTCGCACTATGTCCCCGACGTACATCAAACGTCGGCGATCGAAGCGGTCGGCAATCACGCCCGCAAATGGTCCGATAAGAACTGATGGCAACAGCCGCATGATGAAGACACCAGCGATTGCGACATTTGCTTTCGCGAAATTGTCACCAGCGAATTGCTTGGCAAGGGCGGTAGTAGCCAGGAGGCCAAGCCAATCACCCAAACTTGAAAGACTTAAATTCCACCAGAGTTTGCGGAAGGCGGGAATTGCAAGAACGCCACTGAGGTCGTTCTTAGCAGGTAAAGATGGGCCAGGAACTGCTTTTGCCACGTTATGAGCCTAGCCTTCAAAAATACGGCGTGAGTGGTTCCCAGTTATTCGTCAAAGAGAACGCCAATACTGTTCGTCGTTTCCACTTTGCACATTCTGACTCAGATATCGTTCACGATAAATTTAAAGTTGGTTTCCTGTGTTATATCGACGTCATTTTTGGGACAACCTTGGTTACCCGGCGGCGTCAAAACAGTATGCTCGTCGGCAAGGTCTCGGGTTCTAGGCCAGCTGCTGGGAACCTACTGGAGGTTGATTAGGCGGCGCCGAGTCGAACGAAAGCTCTCGCGGCTGCTGTAACGGCGGACTTGTAGGACTCGTCCGACAGCGCGTTCGCCATACCAAATTCACTGTTGAGTTTCATAACATCATCAATGTATCGATGCGCTAGATCGGATGCCATAACCGGTTTGTTCGTCGGTATCTCCATTTTTTTATCCCTCCGTTTGTATTTTGATTACAGTTCATCCCAAAGACGATCCAAAATGAGGTCTGCAAATCGTGCATACCAGAATTTTTGATTTAGTCTCTTCTCGGCAAGAAATTCTCGGAGCATCTCGTTTATCTTTAAAGCTTCGACGAGAATAATAGCGACATCATCTATTCGTACTGGTATTGAACTACCGGACGGAACACAACTATTCGAATAAGTATAAGCACGTTTGGCAATCGTTTTAAATGCAGGTCGATTTGCGTCGAAAAAGTCAATCAATTCTGCATCATTCATGCTCATTTCGACTTCAACTGTTAATCCCATAGCAACCTCCTTATCGTCCAGATTGAGGAAACTGCGAGTGACAGAAGTTGCAACATGAATAGACTTATGATGAAAGAATAAAGTATCTGGCCGAATCCGAGTTGTCCCAACCAAACGGTGGCGCACCCTATGCAAGCAAGCCCTGCCGCGAACGGAACAAGTACGAACCCTCCTGTGAGTCTCCAACGTCTCTTTATGGACTTCGGTATGTTGCTGTTGTAACTGCCATAGGTTGAAATGATCAAGCCAAGGAAGACGAGTACGAGGCCGGAGAGTCCGGCGGAAGCCCCCAGAATTGCGAGCACGACATCTTTGTGTTCTACCGGGCTGCTCACGTCGAAAAGTGTCGCACAGGGTGAAACTCATAGCTGGGATCATGCTCGGAAGGTCTGACATTATTTGGGCAAAAGTTTGCCCCTGCTCGAGGTGGATTTCTTCGCCTTTGTTTAAAAATTGGCCCACGCACAATGGCCAAGTCCGGGATCCGACAATCGCGGTCAAGAGATTGACTAGAGATCCGAGCGCCTCAACCCGTATTGCGTAATCCGGCGGCAATTCCGTTTATGGTCAGGAGCAAGGCTCGTCTCAACAGCGGATCTGAAGAGTCCCCCGATAAGCGGACGCGTTCAAGAAGATTCACTTGGAGTAAATGTAGTGGTGCCAGGTAAGCGTCGCGAACTCCGAGAGTCCGTGCAAGTAATGGTTGATCGCCTAAGAGTTCAGTTTTTCCGGTTAGCTTTAGAATTTCGGACTTAGTCAGTTCAAATTCAGCCGTGATGGTGTCCAAGAAATGGTGAAGTGGTTCGGGGGTAAGTCGCGAAACATATCGACGTGCAGTGGCGAGGTCAGTCTTAGTTAAAGTCATCTCAACATTGCTGATGAACGTGCGGAAGAAGTGCCATTCCTGCAGCATCTGCGCAAGAACTTCGGTTTTGCCAGATTCACGAGCGGCTTTAAGCCCGCTTCCGACTCCGAACCAGCCGGGAACGATTTGACGTGACTGTGTCCAACCGAAGACCCATGGAATCGCGCGTAATCCTTCGAGTCCGATGCTGGCATCCGGTCGACGGGATGGACGCGAGCCGAGGAAGAGATCGCCTAGTTGTTCGACCGGAGTTGATGCATAGAAATAGGTAGGAAGGTCAGGATGATCGATGAGAGTTCGGTATTGCTGGAATGAACTCTCACTGACGAGATCCATACACTCATCCCACTTCTTCAAATCTTCTGGGCTTTGGCGTGGGCCGCGGTTAAGGACTGTCGCTTCGAGGGCCGCTGCGAGTGAGAGCTCGATGTTTTCGCGAGCAAGGGCGGGTAGTGAATATTTATCGCTAATGACTTCGCCTTGTTCGGTCATCTTTATCTGGCCGTCAATGGAACCCCAAGGCAATGCAATCAGAGCGTCATAGGTTGGGCCGCCACCGCGACCGACTGAACCACCGCGACCGTGGAAGAGGCGCAACTTCACGCCATATTTCATGGCGACGTTGCGAAGTCTGCGTTGTGCTCGGTGGATTTCCCACTGGCTAGTGGCAATTCCTGCATCTTTG
>JAHEXJ010000066.1 GCA_023252155.1 Actinomycetes bacterium
GAAATGGCCGCTTACGGCAAAGCAGTAACCAACTGGGAACTCTTCCGTAACTTCGAAAGGTCTTGATTTCGTGTCACATACGTATGACGTAATAAATCCAGCAACAGAAAAATTAGTACAGACGATCGAGCACCTTGATCTCGAAGGCACGGACGCCGTCATTGCAAAGGCGGCAAAGGCATTCGAGACGTGGCGCCACGTCGCACCGGGTGAGCGCGCAAAGATGTTGCGACGTTTCGCCGATGTCATCGCAGACCACAAGGAAGAGTTGGCGCAACTAGAAATCGCAAACTCAGGTCACACTCGCGGCAACGCGTTGTGGGAAGTTGATAACGTCGTCAACGTATTGACGTACTACTCGGCCGCACCTGAGCGTCTCTTCGGCCGCCAGATTCCAGTCGCGGGTGGAATCGACGTCACGTTCAAGGAGCCTCTCGGCGTCGTAGCCGTCATCGTTCCTTGGAACTTCCCGATGCCCATTGCAGGTTGGGGCTTTGCTCCTGCTCTTGCAGCAGGCAACACCGTTGTTCTCAAGCCCGCCGAATACACGCCGTTAACGGCGATGCGAATCGGCGAACTTGCCCTTCTTGCAGGAATTCCATCGGGCGTGTTCAACGTCCTTCCCGGCAAAGGAAGCATCGTCGGTGCGCGCTTTGTCACCCACCCAGCAGTACGCAAAGTCGTATTCACCGGGTCGACGCAAGTTGGCAAGGGAATCATGGCCGGATGTGCCGACCAAGTTAAGCGAGTAACCCTCGAACTCGGTGGCAAGTCCTCCAACATCATCTTCGCCGATGCGGATATCGAAAAAGCAGCCGCAGCAGCACCTGGATCATTCTTGGATAACGCTGGCCAAGATTGCTGCGCACGCTCTCGAATCCTGATTCAAAAGAGTGCCTTCGACAAGTTCATGGAGCACTTCGAGTCTGCGATCAAGAAGTTCCGCGTTGAAGATCCCTCATTAGCAACAGCTGAAATGGGACCACTGATTTCGCGCAAACAGTACGACGTGGTGCAAACCTTCTTGGACGAGCCAGTTGCATTCACCGGGTCTGCACCAAGCGGGCCTGGATATTGGATGGCACCGACGGTTCTGCTTCCCAAGAACACTCAAGCACGTTCCTGGCGCGAGGAAGTCTTCGGTCCTGTCGTGTCAGTCATGACATTTGAAGATGAGGCCGATGCGATCTCTATGGCCAACGACAGCGAGTACGGACTTTCAGGATCGATCTGGACCCGCGATATCGGGCGCGCATTGCGCGTCTCTCGCGGAGTGGAGACGGGCAACCTTTCGGTTAACTCGCACTCCTCCGTTCGTTACTGGACGCCATTTGGCGGGTTTAAGCAATCTGGACTCGGACGAGAGCTGGGCCCAGACGCACTAGATTCATTCACAGAAGTTAAGAACGTCTTCATTTCCAACGACTAGGAGCTCAATACATATGTCTAAACGTCTAGAAGGTCGCGTCGCCACAATTACCGGCGGCGGAAGCGGTATCGGCTTAGCCACTGCAAAGCGATTTGCAAGTGAGGGCGCCAAAGTCGTCATCGTAGATATGAACCCCGAAGCTGGTGAAGCAGCAGCCAAGGAAGTTGGCGGCATTTTCGTCAAGGCCAATGTGACTGAGACAGCCGATGTAGAAAACATGTACAAGGTTGCATTCGACACCTACGGCCGCATCGATATCGCGTTTAACAACGCAGGAATTTCACCTCCCGATGATGATTCGATCCTGACAACCGGTCTTGATGCATGGGACCGCGTAAACAAGGTCAACCTCACCAGCGTCTTCCTGTGCTGCAAGTATGTAATTCCTTACATGCAAAAAGCCGGCAAAGGTTCGATCATCAACACCGCATCATTCGTTGCAACGATGGGAGCTGCAACATCGCAGATCGCCTACACCGCATCAAAGGGTGGAGTTCTCTCCATGACCCGCGAGCTCGGTGTTCAGTTTGCACGTGAGGGCATCCGAGTGAATGCACTCTCCCCTGGACCAGTCAACACACCTTTGTTGATGGAGCTTTTTGCCAAGGACAAAGAACGTGCGGCTCGCCGACTGGTTCACATCCCGATGGGACGCTTTGCAGATGCAACTGAGATTGCAGCGGCTGTGGCCTTCCTTGCAAGTGATGATTCTTCATTCATAACCGCCTCAAACTTCTTGGTTGATGGCGGAATCTCAGGAGCGTACGTAACGCCTCTTGATGCTTGATTAACTAACTAGTTGGACAGGCGCGCCTGCGATCCGATCAAGAAATTGGTCGACTAGATCGTAGGCGCGTTTGTTTGACTCGGGTTCTTGCACGCGTGTCTCTTTCCGCAATTCCTCAACGACGAGCCCTTCACCTTCAACTTCGGCGCATCCGCCTTCCATCTCCAACCAGAGATCAAGTACGTAGGGATCGATCTCTGGATGAAACTGCAGACCGAGGGTGCGACCCATTACAAATGCCTGTGGCGAAAGGTCGGTGCGCGCGATCTCAACGGCATTAGGTGGATTGACCCAACGGTCCCAGTGATATTGAAACCACGGGCCTTTAGGAATTAAAGACTCGTCGTCAGAGTCGATCTCGTACCAACCGACCTCGGCCTTGGTAGAGCGTCCGACCGAGCCACCCAGTACACGGGCCATCAGTTGGCCGCCGAAACAAATACCGAGAATTGGTACTCCTGCGTTGTGAACTTCCTTCATCAATTTCAATTCAGGTAGCAACCAGTTGCCGATACGTTCGTCCTCCCAGGCGCCCCAAGGAGCACCCATCACAACGACAACGTCGAAGGAGAGCAAGTCTGGCCATACAACGCTGACATTGGGTTTGTTGAAATTGGCCTCATCAACAATATGAAATCTCGTGATCTCGAAACCGCGCTTTGAGAACTGCTCCCAGATTGGGCCAGCTTCGCTGACGTGATCGTGTTCAATAAAGAGAACACTATTCTTAGTCTCATCGCTCACAGTGACGCATCCTATTGGGATTCACATACAACTCACAACGCTAAAAGCGCTGGCACAGTTACACTTTTAGCGTGAAGCGATTTCTCGCTGGCCTGGTATTTGCAGTGATCTTAGTGTCAGTTGGCATTATCTGGATAGATGACAAGACCGCAACACAGACTGTCGCCATCGATCCCATACATGACGGGACATACGTAATTGGCGGCAGAAGTGTCACGCTCAAAAGCGGTTATTCAGAAGTTGCGAATCTTGGCAGCGCATCGAAGACCATAACTAGATATTTCGGAAACGACGCCACGGGTGACATCAATGGCGACGGTCGCACGGATCGCGCCTTCCTCATCACACAAGAAATGGGGGGTTCTGGAACCTTCTTTTACGTGGTCGGACTCTTGGATACACCTCAAGGAAAAGCCGGCACAGATGGGGTTCTATTGGGCGACCGAATAGCGCCACAAAATACTTCTATTGATTCCAAAGGAATTGTTCTAGTCAATTACGCTGATCGTAAGGTCACCGATAGTTTCGCCAGCCCGGCCACCGAAGGCAAATCTCTGTATCTCAAACTCGATCCCGCAACGCTTCAGTTTGGAGAGGTCGTGCAAGGTTTTGAGGGTGAGGCAGATCCCTCGCACATGACCTTGCAAATGAAAAAATGGAATTGGGTGAACACCATTTACGGGGATGGGAAAGAAATCAAGCCCTTGCAAGCAAAACGATTCTCGCTGACCTTCCAATCAAACGGAAAATTCTCTGCCACGACGGATTGCAATGGCATAGGCGGTTCTTTCGTCTCCAATGGGAAGACTCTCAAATTTTCCAATATGGTTTCGACGCTTATCGGGTGCGGGGCTTCTCAAGAACGCGCATTCACCGACATGCTTACTCAGACGAAAAGCTATTCCTTTACATCAAAAGGGGAATTGATTATGAACCTGAATCTCAACAACGGAGCCTTCATTTTCCGTTAAGCCCCAACTTTTGCACAGTGGGTTGGTTTACACACTCGTTGGGCATTGGTTAGCTGAAGGGCCGATACAGGTTTAGATCGTCCTTGGAGAAGGGGCGAGATACTTGACTTAAATAAGCCAAGGTGAAACTCTTCACTTGTAGCTCCCCACCATCCTCCGGGATTGGTGGGGTTTTTAATTGCTTCGTACAGCAATCATCATTGACTATCAAAATCTTCATCTCACGTCGGCTCAGTTATTTGCTGAATCAACTCCAATTCATAAGTCCCTGATCGATCCATTCCGTTTTTCGCAGGCACTTATTGCAGAACGGAACATGCTTCAGAAATCAAACTACCCAGGTGCGCTGCTAACGAAGATTCTCGTGTACAGGGGCCTTCCCTCAGCTAGACATGACCCGAAGAGCTACGGAAGAAACCTTGCTCAAAAGGCTAATTGGGAGAGGAACCCATTGGTTAATGTCATTTATAGACCTCTCAAATATTCATATATCCGAGACCAGGACGGAAGATTCGTAGTTGGAAAACCTGAGGAGAAAGGTATCGATGTGTTGTGCGCGCTAGCGCTGGTTCGAGAAGCTCATAACGCTCAAATAGATCTAGTAATACTGGCTTCTCAAGACACCGACTTGGTGCCCGCTTTAAATGAAGCCCTTGCCTATGGATCTGCCAAAATAGAGACGTGCTCCTGGCACGTGTCTGGGAATCCATCGAGCCGAGAAATAAGACCTGAGGGAGCTGCAATTTGGAACACTAGATTGAATCAAAACCACTTTTTAAACTCACTCGATAGGAATAAATACTCGTAGCCAAAGCCAAGAAACTAGTACATAACCAATCCGCCGGAGATGTTGAGATCCTCCCCTGTGATTCCCTTCGACCGATCACTTGCAAGAAACAGAACGCCTTCGGCGATATTTTCTGGCTGCACGAATTCTCCTGTAGGAATCATTGCCAACATTTTCGCTCGTGCTTCATCGACCGTTGAATCATCCGTTCGAGCAACATCGGCAAAGACTCCGTCAAGTCTTGGCCCTGCCACAAAACCAGGTGATATGAGATTTGCTCGAACGCCGTGTGGGGCAAGTTCGAGAGCCAATGTCCGGACCAGTCCTACCAAACCGAGTTTCGATGCCGCATAAACACCGCGATTGATGAACGGGCGCTTACCCGTGACCGAGCCAATAAATACGATCGTTCCACTTCCGTGTTTGATCATCGACGGCACAACCGCCTTTGTTACGAGAAATGGACCCTTCAAATTTGTATCTATCGTTGTGTCCCAGTCGCTCTCGCTCTGCTCCCACACGGCAACTGAATTTCCAGTTATCCCACTGTTGTTGACCAAGACGTCGATGCGCCCAAATTGATCCAAAACGTCATGGACGCCCGCTTCGATGGTGTCAGGATCCAATAAATCCAACCTGCAAAGATGGGGCTCTAATACGGCTTTTGATTCCTTAATCATGCGCGCCGTTTCCTCCAAGCCTGAGGCATTTCTCCCGGCGAGGACGAGTTTTGCTCCAGCCTGAGCCAGTCGAAGACTGATGACCCTGCCAATACCTTGACTTGCGCCGGTCACGAAAACAACCTTATTGGCGAGTTCTTTCATTGCAGTCCTGTCGGTAGAACTCAAAAGTACTACATAAGTCGGATTGGTTCTTGACCTCTGGCAACTAGTCGATCAAAGTGAGCATCGCGTTTTTCGATAAAACGATTGGCATCTTCTTCGGCCTTGGCGAGGAAAGTTGCGAGTTCATCGCGGGCGCGAGCTCCCTCACCGGTGATGTCTTCGCGTTCAAAAATATTCCAAGCACGAAGCACTGGAGCAACGAC
>JAHEXJ010000067.1 GCA_023252155.1 Actinomycetes bacterium
CTTGGTTCACGGCGTTGTCTAATTCCATTCGATCTATCTTTGAGACTACGTCGAAACTGCTATCTGATGCCACTTGCGATCTCCTCATCTACTCGTTGGTATATCTCAGATCGTTATCATGGCAGTTTAAGTGAGTTAAACTCACTCAAATACTGAGATACCAATCAGTAATACTGTTTCCTTGTAACGAACATCACGACACTTTTGGTTTGGTCAAACTTCCTGAATAGGTAGATTATGCCCCTTCCCACCGCTGATCGCTAAAGGAGAGTCAATGACGACATCAACGGTAACGAATGAAAAGTTGCTGCTATGGGTGGATGAAGTAGCCGCCCTAACCCAACCCGATGACATTTACTGGTGCAACGGGAGCGAAGATGAATGGGAGGAAATTACTTCCGGGCTTGTAGAAGCCGGAACGTTTGTCCGCCTCGAAAAGAAACCTAATTCCTTCTGGTGCGCATCGGACCCTTCCGATGTCGCTCGAGTAGAAGACCGCACATTTATCTGCTCACGGAATGAAGCCGATGCAGGTCCAACGAATAATTGGATGGACCCGAAAGAGATGAAGGCACTTCTTACGGATCTCTATCGAGGCAGCATGCGCGGCCGCACGATGTACGTCATTCCCTTTTGCATGGGACCTTTAGATTCAGAGCATCCAATGTTCGGTGTTCAAATAACGGATAGCGCATACGTTGTAGCCTCCATGCGGATCATGACCCGGATGGGCGATGCCGCACTTGAGGCGATGGGAAGCGATGGAAGTTACGTCGCCGCATTGCATTCCGTGGGAGCTCCACTTGTCGATGGTGCCGCGGATGTTCCATGGCCCTGTAATCCGACCAAGTACATCGTTCAGTTTCCAGAGGACCATGCGATTTGGTCGTACGGTTCTGGTTACGGTGGAAACGCACTTCTAGGAAAGAAGTGTTACTCGCTTCGTATCGCATCTGTCATAGGTCGCGATGAGGGATGGCTCGCAGAGCACATGCTCATCCTCAAGATCACACCACCACATGGAAACCCACACTTCATCGCGGCGGCTTTCCCTTCTGCTTGCGGCAAGACCAACCTGGCAATGCTCGAGCCAACCATCCCCGGATGGAAAGTCGAAGTCCTCGGTGATGACATAGCCTGGATGCGTTTTGGCAAAGATGGCCGTCTTTATGCAATGAATCCCGAAGCTGGTTTCTTCGGAGTTGCACCTGGTACCGGATGGGGGACCAACGCCAATGCAATGCGCACGATCGAAAAGGGCAACTCAATCTTCACAAATGTTGCCCTTACCGATGATGGGGACGTCTGGTGGGAAGGTATGACCGATCAACCACCGGCGCACTTAACCGATTGGAAGATGCGCGATTGGACTCCTGAGTCTGGAGAACTTTCCTCGCATCCAAACTCACGTTTCTGCACACCCGCCGCACGATGCCCGATTATTGCTCCTGAGTGGGAGAGCCCAGGCGGAGTTCCAATTTCGGCAATCTTCTTTGGTGGACGACGCAAGACAACCGTGCCGTTAGTGATTCAGTCCCGAGACTGGGAGCACGGTGTATTCCTTGGTGCGACCTTGTCGTCGGAAACAACGGCCGCAGCCACTGGACAAGTTGGCATCGTGCGACGAGATCCAATGGCGATGCTTCCATTCATCGGTTATCACGTCGGAGATTATTTGAAGCACTGGCTGACTCTTGGCGAAAAGGCCGACCAGTCGAAATTGCCGAAGATTTTCTACGTCAATTGGTTCCGTCGAGGTGCGGGCGGAAAATTCGTTTGGCCTGGCTATGGTGAGAACTCGCGCGTTATTAAATGGGCGATTGAGCAAATTGAGGGCGCAGATGGATCGGTTCCTACTGCTATTGGCCTTGCTCCAAAACCAGGTTCTCTGGATGTTGCCGGTCTTGCTGTAAGCGATGAAGATATGGCAACCGCACTTAAGGTCGATAAGGATGAGTGGCGAGAAGAAATTCCGCTAATCGAAGAATGGTTTGCAAAGATCGGTGGGAAACTTCCGAAGCAATTGAATGTGCAATTGGAAAAACTAAAAGCACAACTTTAAACATTAGGAAAAAGTGAGAGGCCGAGTTCGAAAGGGGACTCTGCCTTTCACTTCTAAGAAAACTATTTGATCAGTTTCCAGTTTCTCGGGCCATCGCACCAATGAACAAACCAAATTCCGCGGAAAGTCACCGAGCCTGTATTCCTGAATTTGTGGGGGATTGATGAGTCGAATCCAATGGAATGGTTCTTGGACAAAGTCAGCATTAAATCGCCGATAACAACTTCTACTTCACCTTCCAGTGCGTAGGCATATTCGTATCCGTGGTGGGTGGCCAGGGCTCCAGAATCCAGGGATTCGGTGCCAGGTTCGTAAACAATTTCCATGAAGTTGACTGACTTTTCGGAGGTGGCCGCAAGGCGTTCCCATTGGATTCCAGATTCAGTTGTTATAAGGCTTCGATTTCCTGGACTCACTGCTGAAATTCGTGCTTGCGATTCATCCCAAACAGCGTGGGGGTGCCCCGGATCGTCCGTTTGAACCACGTCGGGAGGTGAAGGGGGGCTATACGAGCTGACGCCATTCCACTCGGGTTCAAAAAGGGCGTCCATGGGGACACCAAGGAGATTGGCAAAACCGTAGAGGGTCGCAACCGATGGCTGTGACTTCCCATTTTCTATCTGCGAGACAAACGAAGGCGAAACGTCTAGTTGGCGGGCAACCTCACGTAGGGAAAGTTCGGCATTCTGCCGAATCTCCTTAAGGCGTGGGCCAATGTAATCAACGGAACCTCGCATGGGTCCCCCCTCTCCGAATCAGGGTGCGGCTTCAACCCCGCTTGGGCTGGCCGCTAACTGGAGCATTATTCCAGTGTTTACCCCCGCTGTACAGTGCACTCTCACAAATGTCCTTTTGAGCCACCGTTCTGGGTGGGGAAGACGCCTGGGTGCTGGGCAAGCTCGAGTCGGGTTCGGCGGATGTGGCCGTAGAGGATGCGTTCGGCGTCATCGAGATCGTGCTTGAGGATTGCGGTGACCAAGAGGTGGTGCTCGTAGTGCGCGGGCTTGAAACCATCAGCGGCAAGGAGTCTGGTGTACGCGCGTCGGTAGTGCTGCGTTGTATTCCAGAGTCGGCTGACCATATCGCCGAGTAATGCGGTATCGGCTCCTGCGTATGAGAGAAGATGGAACTCGCGATCCAACTTTAGGAATACTTCGATCTCCTTGTTCTTCTCCATTTGGTTTGCTAGATCGGCAAGTTGATCAATTTTTGCTTTGGTTAAATGGGGAATACTCAATCGCAATAGAAGCGGTTCGATCCGTTCGCGAATTTGATACATCTCTTCGCATTCGGCCAGACTTAATTGCGAAATCCATGCACCGGTATGCGCAACGAGATTGACTAACCCATCGGCCTCTAACATGCGAAGTGCTTCTCGCACAGGAGATCGACTTGCTCCGAATTGTTCTGCGATATCTTCTTGTCGGATTCGAACCCCTGGCGGATATTTGCCCGCCAGAATGTCTACTTTCAGGGAAGCGGCAATGCGATGACTTGTTGCAAGTTCACTTTCGGAACCCACTGACATTTCTCGCACCACATCTCTATTTGTCGGGATTTGCCGGATGCCAGAGTCTAAGGGATGTCGTTTTCTCATAGGCTTTTCCGTTTGGGAAACTTACGAGCTCCAACTGCATCCCCCACGGCGTTAGGAAGTAGACCCACGTTTGGCCTTCACTTGCATTACGACTGGCTGTTGGTTCTCCTAGGAATTCCACTCCCTTGCTTTTGAGATAGGCATATGCCGCGTCGAAATCGTCAACGTAGAATGCCAAGTGATGCCCGCCGATATCACTGTTAAGTGGTTGTTGTGCCGGCGGCTCGAATGGTTCGTATTGGAATATCTCAAAATTCGGTCCCTGCTTGCATCGAAAAAAGCGCAACTCGCGCATTACCGTTCGTGGATGGACGTTGAGGTGCTCTTTCATCCAATTGTCATCGCGAACGAAGGGTCCTAGGGAGTAAACGAGTTCGCATCCGATGACGTCAACGAAGAATCGGGTGGCTTGCTCCAAGTCGGGCACGGTAAATCCGATGTGCTCGGTTCCTCGAAGCCCTGGAATTCCAGCGGTCATTTCACTCCCTAGAATGGATAATTATCGGAATTGGATCCAATAGTAGCCAGAAAACCCGAAATATGGTGATTTTGGGGTTAAAAACCTTGCGATTGGACTCAATCCAGTTTAGAGTTCACTTCACTCGGTCGAGAAGCCTCGGCCACGTATAGGAGATGCTATGGCCGACCACGCCGCTCTTTCCCCCGCCAAGACCTGGGTGGAGTTGCGCACCACCCCTCAGGATTGGAAAGAGGCCGACCCACAGCTCCTTGCCACAATGCTCGGGCAACTCCACCTCATTCGCGCTTTTGAAGAAGCGGCTCTAGAGCTGGCCGGAGAGAGCCTGGTCCACGGTCCGGTGCACAGCAGTATCGGGCAAGAGGGTGGAGCCGTTGGATCGATCGTTGGACTTGGAACCGCGGATGCGATTAATGGATCTCATCGAGGCCATCATCAATTTCTGGCGAAGGTGATTAACCATGTTTCCGGTGGCACGTTAGATCTTAAGAATTTGGTTACTGAAGATTTGCAAGTGGTTTTGCAACGCACGCTTGCAGAAATTCTCGGACTGGCGCAAGGGTATTGCGCAGGACGTGGCGGTTCCATGCATCTGCAATTTTTTGAAGCAGGAGCACTGGGGACCAACGCGATTGTGGGCGGCGGCGTACCCCTCGCCGCTGGAAACGCATGGGCGCAAAAACATGCAGGAACAGATAACGTCACTATTTCTTATTTCGGAGATGGAGCAGTAAATATCGGTTCAGTTCTCGAAACAATGAATTTGGCATCCGCCTGGAAGCTTCCGCTGTGCTTCTTCATCGAAAATAATCTGTATGCCGTATCAACTCACGTCGAAGAAGTAACTGGAGAGACCCGTCTTTCAGGACGCGGATTGGGATTTGCGATTCCATCTTGGCGAGTCGATGGAATGGATCCTCTGGCAGTTCATCTTGCGATGAAGGAGGCCGAATCGATCATGCGGGCGGGCGGGGGACCTGCAGTGATCGAAGTTGAGGTCTACAGATATTTTCATCAAAGCGGCGCATTTCCCGGCAGTGCTTTCGGATATCGAACAAAAGATGAGGAGGCACAGTGGCGTGAAAGAGATCCACTGCTTCGTGTAGCAAACGAAATGATCGCACTCGGGCTTATCGATCAAGCGGGTGTGGATGCCGTGCGTGAACAAGCGGTGGCCGCGAACAAACTCGCAATCGCCGCACTTACCGAACCAAATCCTGATCTTGCCGGAAAGCGTCGCATTCGCCCCGAACTCTGGCCTGACGTGAAATTTGTTAACGCGGGAGTTAGGGGCGATGCCAGTGAATTATCGGGCGCTCGCACGCTGGAGCCGATGGCTTATGTGGGTGCAACGAAAACATCCAAATTTGTAGAGGCCATTGCTGCAGTTCTCGACCGTCGCATGGAGACCGATGAGCGGATCGTCATTTTGGGTGAGGACGTTCATCGACTAAATGGTGGAACAAATGGTGCAACAAAAGGATTGCCCCAGAAATATCCAGGTCGGATTCTCGGGACTCCAATTTGCGAAAATGCCTTTGTTGGCCTTGGTGGTGGCATGGCGCTGGATGGTCGTTAT
>JAHEXJ010000035.1 GCA_023252155.1 Actinomycetes bacterium
AACGACCCTGTCAGGGGTCATGATTGGAGCACTTATCTTGGTTGCAACCCCAGACATTGCAGATGCGATATCCAGTCGTTTCGCAAGTTCGGAGAATGTAACCACGAACCTGCCAGGTTTATTGGTGAGTGCTCTTTTGATTCTCGTGGTCATGCTCGTACCAAATGGCCCCGTGGAACAAATGCGCACTCTTCGCAATCGCAAGAGAGCGAAGGCACTTCGATAACCAGACAACCCATACCCTCGATGGAAGGAACTACATGATCGGAATACATCGCCGGAGGCTTCTCGTGGCCTCCGCGGCGCTTGCGGTTGGAGGACTTGTCGTTTCGACAGTTCCTGCGCAGGCATTTTCTCCCCACTCTGAAGTGGGTGTGACTAACTCGGCCATCAAGCTGGGCGTCACAATCCCGATGACTGGCGCGGCGTCGCCGGGATACAACAAAGTGCCTTCGGCAATGAAGGCATATTTTGATTACGTCAATGCAAATGGTGGCGTGAACGGACGAAAGATCACCCTCGTCGTCAAGGACGATCAATACGTTCCTACGTTGGCTGTTACGCAGACTAATGACTTGATATTGAAGGACAAGGTTTTCGCTTTGCTGGCTCCTCTGGGTACGGCAAACGTGAAAGCCGTAGCCACGCGAGTTAACCCCGGACGTCGAGGTGTACCCGTCCTGTTTGTGAACACCGGATACAGCGGGTTTGCAGTCAAGAAGACTTACCCAACTACCTTCACGATGCTTCCTTCCTACATTGTTGAAGCGAAGATCATGGCTCAGTACATTTCCGAAACTTATCCAGGCAAGAAGATCGGCTTGCTTTACCAAGATGATGATTTCGGACAAGACGCTCTGGCTGGATTCAAACAAGCCGGCTTAAGTCTTGCTGTAAAGGTTCCTTATGCATCTGGATCGCAAGGCGTTGCGGGCGTGCCTGCGACGTGGATTCAGAAGCTTTCTGCTGCAAGTCCTGATGTTGTCATCCTCTTCGGTGTATCCAGTGCAACCGCTGCTGCCTTAGGCACTGCGGCAGTTATGAAGTACGCGCCTAAGTGGATTCTTGGCTCAGTCGGTGGTGATGCTACGACCATTAAAGCTTCGGGAGTCCCAGCCGGAGTTCTCTATGGAGCAACTGGCGCTTCATTCTTACCTGCAACAACTGATACCTCTGACGAGTACGTCAAGTTGTTCCAAACGATCAACGCTAAGTACAACAACAACGCAGTGTTTGATAACAACGTACTAGTAGGTATGAATACCGCGTTTGTGACGGTGCAGGCGATTGCGGCGGCAGGAAAGAATCTAACTCGCAAGGGTTTGATTAATGCAATCGAGAAGAGTGGTTCCAAGTTCGCAAGTGCGGGCCTTGCTCCACTCAACTACTCTGCAGCGAGTCACGTTGGCTACAACGGATACTGGTTTGGAACCTACGGTCCCACTGGTGATCTGAAACCAAATGGCGGTGTTTACACCGTCTACACAACTGATTCTGGCACTGGCGCAATCGTGAAATCTACGTATAAGCGACCAGCCATGCCAGCCGATGGATTGCCAAAGTGATGAGGACACTAAATATGAAGAAGTCACGAATAATCTCGATACTCTCTGCATCCGCATTGGTGTCAATGGCGGTTGTTGGGATTCCAAGTGCGGCGCATGCCGCAGGGCCACTGTGTGATGGCAAAGTCCCGATTGATTCCTGCCAAGGCACGACGAGTGACACGGCTCCGTATGTAATGCAAGTACCAGCCAACTTCAATGGAACGCTGGTTCTCTATTCACACGGCTATCGTCCCAACGTTCCAGTACCAGCCGGCATTCCTGGATACGGCGGGTACACAGTCACAAATACGCCTCAACCTGGTCCGCTCGTGGGAGGCAAAGACACTTCTGTCATCGCATACCTACTCGGTAATGGTTACGCGGTTGCCGGATCAGGGTTTGCTCGTCAAGGTTGGAATGCAGACTCTGCAATCGCAACTGACGTCGAGCTCATCGGAGCCTTCAAGGCGCAGTTCCCAACCACGAAACACGTAGTGGCATGGGGCGAATCTCTTGGTGGATTCATCACTCAAGGGCTAGCAGAAACACACCCAACACTCGTTGATGCAGTCGCACCTATGTGCGTTGCCGACAATGTCGCCGCCGAACTTACGATGGCTGGTGATTTCCTCTGGGGAGTTAAGACCCTCTTTGATCCAACGATCAAGGGCGGAAATTACTCTGCAGGTGCTGCAGGATATGCCGAAGCGATGGGGGACTTAGTTAAGTTCTTCACTGTAATGGGCAAGTTGCAGGCCGGTATCGCAACTGGTGCATGGCCAGATACATCGAGTGCAACTGGCAAGGCACTTGCCGCTGCGGGAATTCCTTCTCGTAGTGCGCTCCTGTTGCTTGGTTTGATGGCAGGTTTGCCAACTCAATCGGCACACTTCGATTCGATATCGGGTCCAGCTGGCGCTCTCAAGGTGACATTCCCGTTGGCCATTAGCCCAGCGCTTGCAATCCTTGAAAACGGTGCAAATGCTGGAGCTCTTGCGGTGCTCGCATTGTCAGATGTTGAGAATCAAGCAGGCGGCGCAATCTTCGATAACACGAAGACTGACTACGCGGCGCGTGTTGCCGGCGACCGAGTGATCTTCAATGCTGCTCTCAGTGGCGATACCGCCATTGACGCAATGCTAGGAGCACTTAGCTCAGCGAATCCAGGTGCACCACGTGCAGTTGGAAATGCTGCGGCAATTGCAAAGATGAACACGTTGCAGGCCAACACCGGAAAGATCAACGTCCCAACCATCACGATGGTGGGCGTTGCTGATCCAATTACGCCAGCAGGTTCATCAGTACGAATAGCCCAGGCATTTGCTCAGCAATACGCTGACGAAAAGGCCGCGGCATTTAAGGAATACGGAAAAACACATTCCTACGATCCACCGAAGAAGGACTTGCTATCGCTCTGGAGTACGACTCCATCCGCGTACACGACCTTCGACTCAAATGGATCGCCAATATCGACAACTCCAGCGGCACCAGGCACTAACCACTGTAACTTCACAGCGGCTCAGTACTTGGTAGTAGCCAAGGAACTTGTCACCGCTGGAACAACTGGGAACTTCCTACCAGGTGGGTTGCTCAACAACATGATTCGCAAAGCAAAGAATCTGAGTAACGATCCATTCTTCGACGCTCCGTTGTTGAAGTATTACCAGCAATAAAAGGAAAGTACTTAGAGGGGGTCCGGGATACCGGGCCCCCTCTACTTTTTAGCATTTGCGCTCACCTTCTACTAGCCTTGAATAACTATGATCACGATTTCTACTCCCGAGGCGATGTTCCAATTGGGCGTGAAGATTGGCTCTCAGTTGCGCGCTGGAGATGTTCTTGTCCTCAATGGCCCGTTGGGCGCAGGCAAAACGTTGTTAACGCAGGGGATAGGCGAGGCTTTAGGAATTACTGGAATCACCTCACCTACCTTCGTAATATCAAGAATTCATAAAACGGGATCGTCTGGTGTCCCACTTATTCATGTTGATGCCTATCGGCTGATTCAGTCCGAGAATCCGATCTTTTCTCTTGATGATTTGGATCTTGATAGCGAAAGGGAAAATGCGATTACCGTCATCGAATGGGGTGGCGATCTTGCTGCAAGGCTGTCCGACGAACGCCTTGAGATCTTCATTGATCGAACCAAGGAAGTGCGCGAAGTCAGCGCAGTCGGACATGGTTCCAGGTGGAAGAATTTCTCTTTGTGAGCATCACGCTGGCAATCGATACATCAACATCTCGCACTTCAGTTGCGATAGTTGATGAAGGTGCTCTTCTTTGGCATGGATTCAAGGACGGCGCGACTTCTCATGGGAGTGCGGTTCCAGCTTTGGTTTCAGAGGCACTTAAGAGCGCGCAATTAATTGAGCAAGTGGTCGTTGGAATGGGACCTGGACCCTTTACCGGTTTGCGAGTTGGCATCGCCTTCGCCCGCACTTTTGCTCTCGCACGTTTGATACCAGTGATTGGAATTTGTTCATTGGACGCCATCGCAGCGCAAGTTCGTGAGAAAGATGATTTCATTGTCGCCACCGATGCCAGACGCAAGGAAGTTTATTGGGCACAGTATCGAGCGGGTCTCCGTATCGAAGGCCCTCACGTTGATCTTCCTTCGGTCGTCGTAGCACTTGGGATGCCGGTTTTCGGTGAAGGCGCCGTAAAGTATTCGATCGCCCAAAATGATGAAGACCAGTTTCCAGACATGGTCGCACTTGTGAACCTCGCCCAAAACTCAGATATTCACATAGATGAGCCGTTGTATATCCGCCGTCCTGACGCTGTCCCCACAAGCGAGCGTGTCAAGTGATTACGTATCGCGAGATGATCGCACTTGATCTGCCAATGATTGTTTCCATGGAACGTCAGATTTACCGGACTGATGCTTGGACTATGGCGCAATTCAAAGAAGAGCTGGCCGCTGTGCCACGAAATCGTTATTACATCATCGCCCAAGATGAGCAGAACCACATCGTCGGCTATGCGGGAGTTTTCTCTCCTGATACCGGCCTTGATGCCGACGTGCTGACGTTGACGGTTGCACCGTCATGGCGTCGACAAGGAATTGGTCGGGCGATGTTGAATCAATTGATTGCCTGGGCGATTGCGCGCCAAGCCCCTGCGATTTTTCTCGAGGTGCGTGAAGGAAACGTTGAAGCCAGTCCGCTTTATGAATCAGCTGGTTTCGTTGCCATATCTTCGCGAAGCAATTACTACTCACTCGGTGTCAATGCCGTCATTATGAAAAAGGATTTGAATGAAGTCTGAGCCTTTGGTTTTAGGGATCGAGACCTCATGTGATGAGACAGCGGTTGGGATAGTTCGTGGACGAACCCTTCTTGCAAATGTGATTGCATCAAGTGTTGAAGAGCATGCGCTTTTCGGCGGCGTCGTGCCGGAAATTGCAAGCCGTGCGCATCTCGAATCCATCCTTATGGTTCTAGATGCCGCGCTAAAGGAATCAAAGATTTCGCTAAATGATATTGATGCAGTCGCGGTAACTGCGGGACCGGGATTGGTTGGCGCGCTATTGGTTGGTGTCTCATCGGCCAGTGGTCTGGCTTTGGGTCTTGGTAAACCTTTGTACGGCGTTAACCACCTTGCCGCTCACGTCTCCGTGGATCTGCTAACACACGATGCTCCAGTTGAGCCGGTTATTGCTTTGCTAGTTAGTGGCGGACATTCATCCCTTCTTCAAATCGATGACATCACCTCCTCTGTCGTGAAACTTGGCGAAAGCATCGATGATGCAGCAGGGGAAGCCTTCGATAAGGTTGCCCGTGTCATGGGTCTGGGTTTCCCTGGCGGGCCCGCAATTGATCACGTGGCAAAATTCGGCAACGCTCGCGCAGTCGATTTTCCCCGAGGTTTGACGCAAAGCGGGGACTGGCAGACCCGTCCATTCGATTTCTCTTTCTCGGGTCTGAAAACGGCCGTTGCCAGATACTTGGAATCGACGCCGAAGATTGTTCGGGCCGATGTGGCCGCCTCCTTCCAAGAGGCGATCGTCGATGTTTTGTTGCTTAAAGCGCTGGCCGCCTGCAAGAAGACGGGGATCGATACCTTGGTGATTGCCGGCGGAGTCGCGGCGAATTCGCGACTTCGAGAACTTGCCGCCGAGCGCTGCCAGGCGGCAAAGATCCGCCTACGAGTGCCCCCGGCCGGTTTATGCACAGATAACGGGGCCATGGTGGCATCCCTTGGATCGTTGATGGTGGCTTCGGGTCGTTCTCCCAGCCAAGCCGATCTCGAGGCCGATTCCAGCCTTCCTGTCACGACGGTAAGCCTGACCTAGCGCTAGTCGAAATTGACCCTAGGCAGGCTCCCTCCTAGGCTTGGCGTTAGCACTCTCACCCCGAGTCTGCTAGCCGGCCATGGTCGGATAGCTAGCGCCAGGGCAAAGAGGGATAAGGCAAGAGAAAACCACTGAACGCAATAACCAAAGGAGTAATAAAGATGGCCGTTGCCATTAAGCCACTAGAAGACCGCATCGTTGTTAAGGCCCTAGAGGCCGAGAAGACCACTGCATCAGGTCTGGTCATTCCTGACACCGCAACTGAGAAGCCTCAGGAAGGAACAGTTATTGCAGTAGGACCAGGTCGCTTTGACGATGGAGCTCGTGTTCCGATGGATGTCAAAGTTGGCGATGTCGTTCTTTACAGCAAGTACGGCGGAACCGAAGTTAAGTACAACAACGAGGAGTACTTGGTGCTCTCGGCTCGCGACATTCTCGCCGTGATTGAGAAGAAGTAAATGGGAAAAATTCTTGAGTTCGACGAAAACGCTCGTCGTGCGATGGAGCGCGGTGTCAACATTCTTGCTGACACCGTAAAGGTAACGCTTGGACCTCGTGGT
This sequence comes from Actinomycetes bacterium, assembly GCA_023252155.1. Classification (GTDB taxonomy): domain Bacteria; phylum Actinomycetota; class Actinomycetes; order Nanopelagicales; family Nanopelagicaceae; genus QYPT01. The sequence continues at coordinate 6,402 of JAHEXJ010000035.1, forward strand.
CGAAACGTCGTTATCTCCAAGTCGTACGGCGCTCCAACAATTACCAACGACGGTGTAACCATCGCTCGCGAGATCGAACTTTCTGATCCCGTCGAGAACATGGGCGCACAGTTGGTCAAGGAAGTTGCTACAAAGACCAACGATGTCGCAGGAGACGGAACGACAACAGCTACCGTTTTGGCCCAAGCAATGGTGAAGGAAGGTCTACGTAACCTTGCCGCCGGCGCACAGCCAATGGACATTAAGGCCGGAATTGAAGCAGCAGTTGCATCAATCATCGAGCGCCTTCGAGAGAACGCGACTGTCATCAACGACAAGTCGCAGATCGCAAACGTAGCCACCATCTCTGCCCAGGATCGCGCAATCGGAGATCTCATCGCCGAAGCGATGGACAAGGTTGGTAAAGACGGAGTCATCACAGTTGAAGAATCTTCGACGACTGGCCTCGAACTTGAATTCACCGAAGGCATGCAGTTCGACAAGGGCTATATCTCTCCTTACTTTGTGACCGACCAGGATCGCATGGAGACTGTTCTTGAGGACGCATACGTTCTTATCAGCGCAAACAAGGTTTCTGCCTTGGCCGAACTTCTTCCAATCTTGGAAAAGATCGCACAAGCCAGTAAGCCACTGTTGATCATTGCCGAAGACATTGATGGCGAAGCACTTTCCACCCTTGTTGTTAACAAGATCCGTGGAGTATTCACTTCAGCCGCAGTCAAGGCGCCAGGCTTTGGTGATCGCCGCAAGGCAATGCTGCAAGACATCGCCATCCTTACAGGCGGACAGGTTGTCTCGGCCGAGTTGGGCATGAAGCTCGATCAGGTCGGGCTAGAGGTTCTTGGCCGTGCGCGTCGCATTGTCATCACCAAGGACACCACAACAATCGTTGAGGGTGGCGGAGACAAGAAGGCAGTCGATGCCCGCGTCTCTGAAATCCGTGGCGAACTCGAGAACACCGATTCCGAGTGGGATCGCAACAAGCTCCAAGAGCGCGTTGCAAAACTCGCTGGTGGAGTTTGTGTCATCAAGGTTGGCGCTTACACCGAAGTTGAACTCAAGGAAAAGAAGCACCGTCTAGAAGATGCGATCTCTGCTACCCGCGCTGCGGTTGAAGAGGGCATCGTCGTTGGCGGAGGCGCGGCACTCGTGCACGCAGCTGATTCTCTTGAAGGCGACCTCGGATTCCACGGCGACAAGGCAGTCGGAGTTCGTCTAGTCCGCAAGGCTTGCGACGAACCACTTCGTTGGATCGCCGAAAACGCTGGCGTCGAAGGTTATGTAGTTGTAGCAAAGGTTCGCGCGATGAAGCCTCACGAGGGTTACAACGCTGCAACCGGTGTCTACGGCGACCTCACCGTCGATGGCGTTATCGATCCAGTCAAGGTGACACGATCTGCGCTCGCAAATGCTGCATCAATTGCCGCGATGTTCATTACAACTGAAGCAGTTGTATACGAGCGTCCCGAGACTGATGAAGCCGATGCTGGTGGCTCTGGCCATTCACACGGCCCTGGCGGTCACTCACACTAAGTTAATTCGTAGTAAAAGAGACGGGCCTCGCATTTCGCGGGGTCCATCTCTTTTTGGAGATTCAGTAAGGTGGGTTCGAGTCCCGTCGGGCGCACTTTTCTGGATTCTCGCGGCCTTTAAACATTAAAAAGACCCCTTGGTGATTCAGCCAGGGGGTCTTTGCCATATGACGAATGGTATTAAATCGTAACACTTCCAACAGGATTCCTTTGTCAACATGTGAAATTCTTCAGGCACATTTAGCGTGGCAAAAATATAACTTTCGCATGTGCGGCTGTAGCTCAGCGGATAGAGCATCTATATGACGAATGGAAGGCGGTGAGTTCGACTCTCACCAGTCGCATATACGTGGGGTGGCCTCCATTTCGTCAACGGGGGCCATTTCACTCAAGATTTCAAACTTGATTATGGACCTCTAAATTACGCTCGGGATCGAAGGTCACTGTGGTGTGATTACATCATGGAACTTGTACGGCCCACCCTCGAGCATCTACCGAGTTACAAGAGCGCCCTTCTCCGAGAGTTACTGGCTGGAACTGCGGCATTTCCTGATGAGGCAAAGGATCAATTAGCGGAGATCGAAACAGACCCTCAAACTTTTCTTGCGAAGCAAGAGGATCGCCTTGCACTGGGTGGAGACGTAAAACTTCCTGATGGAACATTTGTGTTTCGGCTACCTGGCATTTCCCGTTTCATGTGGGACGGCGAGGCATGCGGGCGGATCAATTTCCGATGGCGCGAAGGAAGTACAGATCTACCGCCAACGTGCTTGGGTCATATTGGATACGACGTATTTTCATGGAAACGAAGAAACGGATACGCATCTGAGGCACTCAAGCAAATATTGCCCGAGGCGGTTGATCTTGGGATGCCATTCGTTGAATTGACGACTGATCTAGACAACTATTTTTCGCAGCGAGTCATCCAGAGAAATGGTGGAGTACTGCACGAGAAATTCGTTAAACCGTCTTCGCAAGGCGGGGGCGACGGGTTGAGATTTCGGATTTATTTATAGTTTTCTGTGGAAACGTCTTATTTATTGCGCGTTCCATCATTAAGTCCCATACTGAAAAAATGAGAAAGCGCAGCCAAATGGTCACAACAGTGACGGTACTTCTGTTGGCGTTTTCTTCTTTGTATGGTGCCACAAGTGCAACGCCAACAAACTCTGACGCGAAGAAGCGATTGGCTTACTGCGGCTCTATTCCGAATGGAACGTCGTTGACAGTCGTGGAAACCACTCGACTTGTTATCAAACTTCCTAAGGATTTGTATTCGAATATCAAATTGACTGTAAAATCGCATGGCGCGATTGCCGCATCGTTGATGAATCTGGGCCCGTACGGACATGCGTTCACCAGAGATGCGAAACCTGATTGCTGGTCGTATTTCTTTGAATTTGACAGGACGCCAAATAACAAGACTCAGAGTGGCACCGTTGATATAGGTTCCAAGAGCGCATTCAAGACTGTCTCCAATTACCTGATTCATTTCAAAGTTGTCGTAAACCCACCGAGTGCGACTAAGCAATTATCAGGAAACGGAACAGTACTTGGCAATGTGATTCTCGGGCCCGTATGCCCAGTCGAGCGCATTCCACCGGATCCTGCTTGTGCGCCTAGGCCATACAAGACTTCGATTCATGTTTGGAATGCTACGACGGGAAGTTCATATCAAGATGTGCCCACCGATGCCTCAGGAAGTTTCAAGCTTTCTCTCATGCCTGGAAATTATTCATTTGCTGTTGTATCACCGGCCAATGGCTTCGCATACCCACGCTGCACTCAAGTTGACTTTTCCGTCATCGCCAATAAAACGCGGAAGATAACCGTAAATTGCGACACAGGTATTCGGTAGGAAATTTCGTAACCACTAGGCTCTACACATGAGCGGGATATTCATTGCATTTGAGGGTGGCGAAGGCTCGGGTAAATCCACTCAGACGCAGATTATCAAGACCTGGTTTGAAAAAAAGGGTCGTGACGTCGTTCTCACGCGTCAGCCGGGTGGAACGGACCTTGGAAAGCAATTGCGTCACATACTTTTAGATCTGTCGTCGAAGGAAGTAGCTCCAATTACCGAAGCACTGCTTTTTGCTGCTGATCGAGCCGAACATATGCACCGAGTAATCCGTCCCGCTTTAACAAAAGGGGAAGTTGTAATTTGCGATCGGTATGTTGATTCGTTTATCGCTTATGAAAAGGGCGGGAGGCAATTAGACGCAGAAGAAATTGATCGCCTCTCACATTGGGCAACGGACTCACTCGCACCAGATTTAACTGTTCTTCTAGATATTCCGCCTAAGAGTGGCTTGGCCCGAAGCGGAGATTTAGACCGCATGGAAATGCAACCCGTGGAGTTTCATGAACGCGTGCGTGCGACTTACTTGGAATTGGCAGCGAGCCACCCCAAACGGTATCTCGTAATTGACGCTCAGCAGAGCCCTGAGGAGATTTCGGCCATTATCAAGGAGCGATGTGTGCTACTTCTCATGACGAAGTAGAAATCTTTATCAAATCTTCGTAACAAGTGGATGATTTGTGCGAGTAAGCGTTGAAATACTTTCCTTCGTAAAGGGGGCACAGTGATGACTTCAGGTCAAAATGACACATTGCATCGGGGCTTTTCAAGGGGAGTTGGTATCGGTCTAGTGGTCGCCCTTTCGGGCTTGCTTCTGGTCGGGTTTTCATTTGCTCCACGACCAGGAATCGGCATGATGGGGCAATCGCCAAGGAGTTGGTCAACTAATGGCGTATGCACTCCGCCTTCGAATTCGGTAAAGCAATCTTTGGATGTAACAGTTTCTGATATGGGCATGATGATGAATCGCGCCAGAAGGATGGTTCTTTCGGCGTCACCGTCTACTCTGGTTTCTGGGAAAGTCAATATTCTCGTCACAAATTTTGGTATGCGCACCCACGAAGTCGTGATCTTGCCGCTTGCGAACGGGCAGAGCGCGGGTCAACGAATAGTCGGCACAGATGGAAAAGTTGATGAAACAGGAAGCGTCGGAGAAGTGTCCAACAATTGCAATGCAGGGGTAGGTGAGGGAATTCTTCCGGGATCACGCGGTTGGGCGACGGTGGACTTGGCTCCGGGCCGTTATGAATTGATTTGCAACCTACCGGGTCATTATGCGGCGGGCATGTACTATGAATTGCAGGTGAAATCCTTATAAGAGAAGTGGGATAAGGGTGCTCGTACTGATCCGCTGGGTAAGTCGGTTATTCAAAAAGGAATATAGATTCCTCGCGCGATACGAACGTTCGCATCCTCATTTCTTCTGGTACCTAGCTCTTGATGCCGTCATCTCCACTCTTGTAGTTGTCGGTGGTTTTCAACTGTATTCACATGTGAATTCGACTAGTCCAACCGATGATCAACTGGAACGTGCTGGCGCCGTTCAAATGACGGCGAACCAGTTCATTAATAATGTGAAATTAAGTGGGGCCACCGTATATTGGCTAGGCCCTTTGTACGGCGCGACTTATTCCTTAAACCGATCTTTGAAATATGCGATTATCGTGACGTACATATCGCAGGGATCGAACTTTAATGATGCAAGTCAATCCAGATTAACGGTGGAGACCTACGCCAACAGCACGGCGTTGTCTCACGACGATCGCCTGCTTGCGAGTGCTCCCGGTAGGAAAGTGGTTACTGAAAAGGGTGTGACCATTGAGTATGACGCTAACACTTTGACAGCGATGGCCGTTACGTTACAGGGCGTCCAGGAGGCGGTCATTGTTGAATATCCGAGCAAGCAAAGTGAATCACAGTTATTGAAAGATGCCGGAAAACTGGTTCTAGTTAAGTAGCTGCAATCTCAATACGCCTATTGCTCTGTGGCTTGAGGGCGTCTATCTATTGCCATCCAACGATCTGGGGCAGCGAGTGGCTCAAAGCCAACGCGGGAGTAGACCTCGTGGGCATCGCGCGTTGAAAGGATGATTCGCTTGACTCCGTTGTGTTCTGCCCACTCGAGGCTGGCTCCGGCTAACCAAGTTCCGATACCGCGTCCTCTGTAATGGGATTCAACAAAGACGTCGCAGAGCCAGGCAAAAGTGGCCGTATCGCTGACTATTCGAGCCACAGCGACTTGATTTTTTCCCTCGTAGATTCCGATTGGGTAGGAGTTCTCAAATGCTCTTGCCATGACTTCGAATTCGCGTCCCTTTGCCCACCAACTCTCCACTGAGAGCCAGTGATGGATTTTCGTCATCTCCAGTAGCGATTCATCGTCGCTGAGCAAGAGTCCGTTTTTGGTCTGGCTTAAGAGGTTTTTCGTCGCCATATGGCCTCCTTCAACTAGTGCGAAGGGCTAGAGAATACCGTCCGGACCATTGCGCCTGATAAGGGGTTTTAAAGACAATGGGGTCCGATGAACGATATGGCCGCATATCTCGTTGTGGCTAGTGGAGGTATCCATGTCATCCAAGCAAGATGAGCTTCTTCAAGCGCTCCATGACGTTCATGGTGCTGCCTTGACGCGTTTTGTTGCTCATATGACGCATGATGGCGCCTTCGCGCAAGACGTAGTTCAGGAGGCTCTACTCCGTGCCTGGAAACATCCGGAAATCCTTGCTCAGAGCGACGATGCCGCGCGTGCTTGGCTCTTTACGGTGGCGAGGAATCTAGTCATCGATGATCGACGAAGCGCTCGCTACCGCCGTGAAGTCTCGACGGACGTACTTCCCGAATCGGGGAGTGTTGATGAAACTGACTCGGCGCTGGATGCATGGATCCTCTCGGATGCACTTTCGGCGCTTTCACCTCAACACCGAAGTGCAATCGTCGGGGCTTACTACTTGGGCCACTCAATCTCTGAGATTGCGAGAAAAGAAGGAGTGCCAGAGGGAACCATCAAGTCCCGCCTTCATTACGCACTTCGCGCACTACGACTTTCCCTTCAAGAACGAGGAGCAACGCAGTGAACCAAATGGTCGATCGTTACCGAGAATGGGATGCGGCATATGTTCTGGGGGCGTTAAGTACTGACGAGCGCCGTGAATTCGAAAGGCATCTTGCAACGTGTGATGCCTGCCAAAACGGTGTGGCTGAATTAGCGGGTATGCCGGGTCTTCTCATGAAGATTGACGCGACTACTGCCGAAGCTTTGGTTTCTGATGTTGTGACGATGAACGAGTTCGTTCTTCCCCTCGCACCCATTCAAAGTCTTGCTCATGCTGCCATCAAACGGAAAACTGTTGTGCGACGCAGATTGGCCGCCGGAATGGCCGTGGCCGCATCAGTCGTGATGGTGATCGGATTGCTTGTCGGAGTAAATATCGGTTCTTCCTCTAATTCCGGAAATACGCAGAATCCAGTAGCGACGACTGGAATGAAGGTGGCAATGGTGCCCATCGGATCCAATGCCATGGTCGTCAATATGCACGTGACCAAAAAGGCTTGGGGAACTCAATTTGCATGGAATTGCGTTTATGGAAGTGATTCCTCTACGTGGTCAACGCCGCAGGCATATGACTTAGTAATTACAGATGCCACTGGAGTTTCGACAACTGTTGCAACATGGAGTCAATCGGGGTCGAGTGCGAAAGGCTTAGTCGCATCGACTGGGATTCCGCTCTCGAAGATCAAGACGATCGACGTTCGCTACTCCAATTCCGACTCACCCGTCGTGCGTGGTCAGATATAGATCGCTTCTCGCGCTATGGCTGGCGCTTGAGCAAGTCCCGAATTTCTCGCAGAAGTGCAATGTCTTCAGGTGTGGTGGCGGCGATTTCGGCGTCTGGTTCGCCTCGGTGGCGGCGAGCGGTGATTTGGTTAATTGGCACCACGATGAAGAAGTAAAGGACTGATCCCACAATCAGGAAATTGATAACGGCATTGATTGCAGCGCCCCAATCGAAGGCAACGTTATTGATGAAAAATGTTCCGCCATGGACACCGCCACCACCAATGAGTTTGAGAATCGGTTCAATAAAGGATTTGGTGAACTGGGTGACGATGCCAGTAAAGGCGGCGCCAATAACTACCGCGATTGCCAGATCGACGACATTTCCGCGGAGTATGAAGTCGCGAAATCCCTTGATCATGTCTTTCTCCATTCGTTCCAACGTGGTCGGTATTGTGAAGTTTAACTCCCACTAGTACCTTGCTTCGTATGGAGCCCCTCACCCTGTCGGTCGATTGCGGCGGGCTTGGAATCAAGGCTTCAGTTCTGGATAACGCTGGGACCATGCGGATTCCGCCAATTCATATTGCTACTCCTTATCCACTTTCGCCTCATCTCCTAGTGCAGACGATTAAGGAAATCGCGGACTCGTTGCCGGCTGCGAATCGAGCAACCGTTGGAATGCCGGGGATGATTCGACATGGGGTTGTAGTCACGACACCTCACTACATAAATCCCGCCGGACCCCGCACTTGGACGGATTTAGATCTCAAAAGTGCGTGGGAAGGATTTGATATGCGACAGGCGTTGTCCGACGCGTTGAATATTCCCACTCTCGTTCTAAATGATGCCGAAGTTCACGGTGCGGGCGTCGTTGCCGGATCTGGTTTCGAAATAGTCCTAACGTTAGGGACCGGGCTTGGTTGCGCAGTTTTCGACGGTGGAGTGCTTGCCCCGCATATCGAACTTTCGCATGCAACGGTTCGTCGGTCGACCATATACGACGAGTGGATCGGCGAGCACGAACGCCGACAATTGGGTGATAGTTTCTGGTCTCGACGAATCCGCGCAATGGTGGACGAATTGCGTCCGGTATTCCTCTGGGATCGCCTCTATCTCGGTGGCGGCAATTCACGGAGAATCAAGGATTCGGTGATTCATAAGTTGGGTGACGATGTGGTCATCGTTCCCAATGAGGCCGGAATAATTGGCGGAGTAAGGGCTTGGAGTTTGATTTCAGAGGTCTAGTATTGATCAACTCCTTCCTCACTCACTCTCACTAAGGAACATTTAATGGCAACCTCACGTTTTAAGATTTCTGCTTTTGCTTTGCTGGCGGTCAGCGCCCTGACTCTCTCCGCCTGTTCATCCGCGAAGACACCTGCTGCCAATCCGACTCCAACCAGCACGTCCCTGGCTTCCATGGTTCCTTCTGACGTTTCGTCGGATGGCGTTCTAACATTTGGCTCGGATGGAACTTACCCACCAAACGAGTTTGTAGGTACTGACGGCAAGACGATGGAAGGCATGGACATTGATCTTGGCAACGCCATTGCTGCCAAACTTGGCCTCAAAGCAGCTTTTGTAAATGCACCTTTTGACTCGATCATCCCCGCGATTCAGTCTGGCAAATACGAAGCGGGCATTTCTTCCTTTACGGACAATAAAGATCGCGAAAAGGTTCTGGACTTCGTGACTTACTACAGTGCCGGAACATCTTGGGCTGCCAAGACGGGTGCGACAATCACTCCAGATACGGCCTGCGGAAAGAGCATCGCTGTCCAAAAGGGAACCGTCCAAGTTGATGACATAACTGCACGTTCGAAGACTTGTACAGATGCAGGTAAGGCCGCAATCAAGATCAACCAGTATCAGTCACAGCAAGATGCAACAGCATCTGTGGTCTCGGGCAAGAACGAAGCAATGCTTGCCGACTCACCAGTGACCGGTTATGCAGTAAAGACCTCTAGCAGTCAACTGGTCATCGTTGGAACTGCTTATGACACCGCTCCTTATGGAATCGCATTGCCAAAGGCAAAGGGCGATTTCGCGAAGGCTGTACAAGGTGCGATTAACGCGATCATTGCGGATGGTTCGTACAAGACGATCCTAGATAAGTACGGCGCAGCAGATGGCGGTGTTACAGCCGCAGTCATTAACGGCGCCAAATAGTTCGTCATCTCACGTATAAGCGACTAGATTCGCCTTCGTGAGTCCGAACTCGACGCAGGGCCGGCCTGAAGCAATTCGGGCCGTCCCTGTGCGCCACCCTGGCCGATGGGTAGCCGCGGGAGTAATCGCAATCCTTGCTGTTATGGCCGTTCACGCGGTTATCACGAATACGCGTTTTCATTGGGCCGAACAAGCTAAATACGCCTTCGATGCGAGTGTCATCGCAGGAGTCAAGACAACGTTGATGCTGACTTTCTTTTCAATGCTGATCGGGGTTGTCCTTGGCATAATTCTCGCGATTATGCGACTTTCAAGTAACCCCCTCGTATCGGGTGCTGCTTGGCTATATATCTGGATATTCCGTGGCACGCCGGTCTTGGTCCAACTTTTGGTTTGGGCAAGCCTTGGTGCCCTGTTTCCAACACTTGGACTCGGAATTCCCTTCGGTCATCTTTTCTTCTCGGCTAGAACTTTCGATCTAATCCCTGGCTTGGCAGCGGCACTTCTGGGCCTTGGTCTGAATGAAGCCGCATACATGTCAGAAATCGTGCGGGCAGGAATTCTTTCGGTGGATGAGGGTCAGAGCGAGGCAGCAACCGCCCTCGGAATGACAAAGATGCTGACACTTCGCCGTATTGTTCTTCCACAAGCCATGCGTGTCATCGTGCCGCCAACGGGCAACGAAACTATTTCGATGTTGAAGACAACCTCATTGGTTGCCTATGTTCCTTATTATGAACTTCTTTTCAAGGTGCAGAACATTTATACCCGTACCTATCAAGTAATGCCGATGCTCATCATGGCAAGCCTTTGGTACTTGGCCATGACGAGCATTTTGATGACTGGGCAGTATTACATTGAGCGTCACTTCGCCCGTGGATCTCTACGCACATTG
>JAHEXJ010000005.1 GCA_023252155.1 Actinomycetes bacterium
ATCGAAACACCTGGCACGCGTTTGTGATTTCCCATGAGGGATTTACTTTCTAGATTAATTGCAAGGCTCGCGCAGGAGAGAGCGAGGCAATCTTCTCGGTGAGATTGTTGGGCAGATCTCCATCGAGGGACATGTCAAAAAGTGTTCGCGAAATAGTTCGAACCTGGACAACGGTATGTTCCAGGGCGATGCCGCGTTCGTAAAGATCTTCAGCTTCATCTTTTCGTGCCATGGGAAACCATTGAGCGTACGAGCGGGCCTCCAATGCCTGCGCTCTGACTTTAGGAATTTCATCAACCAATAGTCGGGCTTTAGGAAGGAGCCGCGAGGCAATCTCGTGCGTGTACCCGATGGCTACGGATTCAGCCATTTCGCCAAGCAAATCAGCGGATTGACAGGCCAATTCAGTGATTCGATCAATCGTGCGGCCAGCGGGAGTTTTCGGATTGGCGAAGTAAGAGAGAACAATCGCGATGGACGTCCCGATGAGTGTCGATAGCGTGCGATGAATAGCAGTTGATTCGGCGAGCCCCGGACCAATCACGATCAGGGCAGTGATAATCACATTGATGGCTGCGACTTCTCGAAGGTGGAGAGCGCGCGAGGCGACAAGCGAGAGCACGACCATAAGAAAGACAATCGATACGCCGAAGCCAAAGAAATGTATTGCCACTAGCGCCATTCCGACACCGATGGTTGTTCCGAGAAGTTGCCCAAAACCTTCGCGGATGGATTTATTTAAGGAGATGCGTACGGTGAGTGTTGCCGCTATAGCCGCTACGAGCCCTCCGTTGGTGACGAAGTGGTTGCCGACAACCCACGCGATGGAGGCCGCAACTGCGGTGACCAGGACATGCTGGAGCCAGGCTCGTCTTTTAACGAAGGGATAAATGAGCCTTCGCCAGAGCGCTGCCAATTCATTGCCTCCTTGCCGAGATTTACTTAAGGCTACTAGATCACACACTTTCTCCTGTTGAGACAGCCTTCTTGGTAAGTAGGATTTTTGACACGGAGATACGCACCCTAGAAAGGGGTCGTTCCATGGAGAAAGTCGATTTTAAAAAAGATTTGGATTACTTGTTTAAGCCATCATCGAAGGAATTCACCGTAGTTTCGGTCCCACCGTTGAAATATCTAATGATCGATGGCAAAGGCGATCCAAATACCTCGCCCGAATATGTAGAAGCAATTGAAGCACTGTATTCGGTCTCCTACACGTTGAAGTTCATGAGCAAAAACGAACTGGGACAGGACTATGTAGTTCCTCCGCTCGAGGGTCTCTGGTGGGCCGATGACATGTCCTCATTCGCCAAAGGAAATAAAGGCGTGTGGAAGTGGACTGCGATGATCATGGTTCCCGATTGGATAACAAAGCCGATGGTCAAGGCCGCGGTGAAGGCGGTGAGCCAGAAAAAGGAGATCTCGAAGCTCGTCGAACTTAGGCATGAGACGTTGAAGGAGGGTAAGTGCGTCCAGATTCTTCACATCGGGCCATACGACAAAGAGGGTCCGATGTTGAATAAGATGCACAACGAGTTCATGCCTGCCAACGGTCTGATTTTCAACGGCAAACACCACGAGATCTACATGAGCGATCCACGCAAGGTCGCACCAGCCAAACTGCGAACCGTGGTGCGCCAACCTGTCAAAAAAGCTAAGTAGGGGCAATCCGTTCGGCACTTTCCAAGCCCGCCCGATACGATTGGCCCTCGTGAGAGTTTGGGGTTGGAATTGTCGTTAGCATTTTCGCTTCTCATTGGGGTGCTTATTGGCTCCGTAGCAGGAATTCTGGCGGGCCTGTTTGGTATCGGCGGAGGCATCGTCATAGTTCCCTTGCTCATGGCGTTCTTAAAGTTCGCGCCTTCAAAGGCCGTGGGAACTTCGCTGGCAGCAATGTTGTTGCCCGTTGGAATCATGGCGGTTTGGAAGTACGCCAAGGTGGGCGATGTTGATTTTAAAGTTGCATCGGCCCTTGCGATCGGAATCTTCTTTATGGCTTACGTGGGAGCTCATTTGGGACTGAGTATTGGAAACACGTGGGTCTCTCGCGGATTCGGAGTTCTCTTGCTTCTTGTTGGCGTCAAATTCATTATCGCCTAAAAGTTATTGAAGGGTTGGAGAACCCGTCGGCACTGGAGTTGGAAGAGGTGTGGTGCTCGGAGTAGGTGACGGAATCGGTGTTGGACTTTGCACTGGTGTAGGCGAAGGAATTATTGGTGGCTTTGGCCAGACAAGCCATTTGGTCATAATTGGAACTTCGCCGGAGACGAATGTAAATGAATGGCCTCCACTTGGAGTCTGAAGCACATATTTTGCTTTGACGGTCTTGAGTTTCTTTGCCCAACTTATCGCCTGTCCGCGGATCGGTACGGTGAAGTCATCTTTTCCCTCTGCGAGAAACCAGGTGAAATTGTTGGCTCGATTTAGGTATGTTGACGGTGCGTGTGGGGATTCACTTGTGCCGAATGCATTTGTTAGATCATCGGTAATAAAATATCCAGCCAAAGTCGCAATTTGTGTGAAGAGTTCCGGGTGGTGAAGGCCAATGATTGCCGCACCGTATCCGCCCATTGAGAATCCCACGATTGCTCGCTCATTCTTGGAACGAAGGCGGTCTTTCTCAACGACAGGAATTACCTTCTTGGTAAGCCACGTTTCTATCATCGCTTTTTTATCGTAGGAGTCGGCCCATTCGGAATCTGGATGTGTCTTGGCATTTCCGTCTGGAAAAACTGCGATGAATGGTTTGGCACCGGCGGCAAAAGCGGCAGTCAAAGGCTTGACCATTCCAGAAATCATGGAAGATGGGGAACCCGGCCAACCATGAAGCATGTAGACCACGGGCAGAGCGGCGCGATTCAATTTTCCAAGCGGCGGAGTCCAGACCCAGACGTCACGGATTGGGTAGTCGGTCTCGGGACTTGCCACACGCAAGTGCAACAAGGTTCCAGGGGTCGTGGCCGAGGTGGGCGAGGGGTTTATGAAAAGCGACTGCGAAAGGAGCACGGCAACGATGGCAATTGCCCTGCGCGCGCGCTTCAATTTCACCCTTGGAGAGTATTAGACGGATGTAACGCTCTCTCGCGATTTTTATGTCAGTTTTCTGAGAATTTGTGATGAATGGGTTTTCTTGCGTCATAAGGGCCATTTCCGCAAAGAGTGGGATACTGGGTTGGCGGTTAGGTAAAGGAGATGCTCGTGAGACGGATATTCCCGGTGGCATTGCTATCTGCCGTGCTCGCCATATCCTCGACGACGACCGTTTTTGCTGTTGATACTCCTTCTCCAATTGCATCGCCAACTGCATCGCCAACTGCATCGCCGCAAGTTTCCGCCAAGGCCAAACCAGCCAAGCAGGTCCTAACGCAGGCGCAGAAGGATGCGATTGCCGATGCGCGATTGGCCTTCGCAAAGGCAAAAACAAATGCGCAAGATGGGTTTAGCAGGGCACTTGCAGATGCGCGAGCAATTCGCGACCAAGCACTTGCGTCAGCCGGCACCGACAAAAAGGCGCAAGTTGCTGCCAGGAAGGCCTTTAGAGATTTCGTAGTTGTGATCCAAACTGCATACAAGGCCGCTTTGCTAGATGCGAAAACAATCTTCCAAACCGCTTTAGCCGCAGCGTTGAATTTGCCACACCCATAATGTTGAACGAGAAGATTTCCTAGAGAATGGGTTTGGCTACTTCTGAAGATTCACACATCTTGGACAACGCGGTTTGGGCCGCGCTGGAAGGACCACAAGCCCCATTTGCAGAAGTATTTGGGCTTGCGCGCAAGTTCGCTACAGAGGTGTCGCCCTTTGGTGCGATAGCAAATCACAATGATCCGCAATGTTGGCGCGATATGGCGCGTCTGGTTGGTGCCGGCGGCACCATCGTTCTCACCGGTAAAGAGATCAATGTCCCCGATGATTGGGAATTAATGGGTGGGGGCACGGGCAAGCAGATGACTGGCGACAACGTATTGGGAAAGGCAGATCCCGAAGCAGTGGAGTTGGGTCTTGGCGACGTGCCTGAAATGCTCGATCTGATCTCGCGAACTGAGCCGGGGCCTTTCATGCCTCGCACTGTCGAACTCGGCGGGTATGTGGGATTTCGAATTGATGGCAATCTAGTCGCAATGGCGGGACGCCGAATCCATCCGCCTGGCTGGATTGAGATCAGTGCGGTTTGCACGGATCCGAATTACCAAGGCAGAGGTTTTGGCGCCAGGCTGGTGAATGCCGTCGCAGCCGGGATACGCGCTGATGGCGAGGTACCTTTCCTGCACGTTTCGGAGTCCAACGAGAACGCAATAAGACTTTACGAGAAGCTTGGGTTTAGAACGCGCATGCGAGGTAACTTCAAAGTGGTGAAAGCGCCGGCTTAAACCTTTCTAAAGTTTAAACGACGATCTCGTACGACGGGTTCATGATGGTTAGGTGCCCTGCGGATTCTCCAACCATTCCTTCTGCACATACGGTCGTTCCGACATTTAGCCCGGCAATGCCACGACGTCCTAGGAAGTGAAGGGTTATTCCGCCCGTTTCGTCCCAAATCTCGACATCCAATCCTGGCGCCGATCCTGTTGGTGCAGTCAGTATCGAGGTGACGCGACCTCGAACGTGGGCACGTTGGCGCCATGTAGCACTGCCGATGGGTAGAAGGTTTTCTGCATAGTGGCTAACGGGACCCGGGAGTGAAAGTGCAATGTCTGGCGTAGCAATTTTCGCAACTGCTTGAGGAACTTTTGCGGCAATTGGAGCCGGCATAACTGCTGGCCGAGTTAACGGTTTGCCTGCAATGATCTTTTCGACATCAAATGGAACGATCGTTGCGACCACTCGTGGCAACTGAGAAATCGGCGACGCGATCGCTTCCGCTGTGCGATCGTGAAGAATCCATCCCAAAAAGCGCGAGTATGAACGTCTAGGGAACAACAGCGTTAATTCGACGTCGAGATTGTTGGTCCCTCGGATTGCGAAATCGACTGCTGCATTTGGAAGTCGTCGATCGGGGCAGTCGACTAATTCAAGAGGTACGTCAGATAATGCTTTGTTCTTGGCCCAGTCAGTCGCGATGGTCTGAGCATGCCTGTCATCTATTACGAAGTGGACAGCGGTAAGTGTGTGAGGGTTCAGGCTTCGCGCATATCTGATCGCCCCCACCGTGGCGACATCCACTGCATCTACTAGAACAGCGACATCATGGCGAGCGATCGAAGTCGCGCGTGACCTATCTTCATCGATTTTCAGGGCCATCTGCTCGGTGCGATATTGCCGATTGAGCCGTATCAACGCCATCGTGGCCACAGGGAAGATTAGGACGATCAGCCAAGCACCCTCAGTGAACTTGACGACACCGAAGATGAGGACGATAAATGATGAGATAATTCCTGATGTCATGTTGACTGCAAATCTTTTACGCCAATGTGCCTCTTTCATCGTTCGCGCCCGCTTTGCCATGCCAAAGCCGGCCATCGCAAAGCCGGTGAACACCCCGATTGCGTAGAAGGCGATGAGCTTGGCGACATTTGAACCGACCACCAATATCAATGCGGATGATGCGCTTGCTAGAAGGATGATTCCATTGGAGAAAACAAGGCGGTGTCCGCGTTTGGTTAATTGGCGGGGAAGAAAGCCGTCTTCTGCAATGAAATTTGCGAGGAACGGGAACCCGCTAAAGGGCGTGTTTGCGCCAGTGTAGAGAATGAGCATGGTAGAGAATTGAACGAAAAGATAGAGAATATGGCCGAGGACCCCTCGTCCGAATACGACGTCAGCGATTTGTGAGATGACTGTTGGCGTTCCGCTTGCGTAAGGCCAGGCATGAGTTTCTTTTGCAAGCCATGAAACGCCTAGAACCAACGAACCCAAGATTGTACTCATGATGACCATGGTTCTTCTGGCGTTTCGGCCCTCCGGGGCTTTGAACAATGAAACACCGTTGGAAATAGCTTCCAACCCGGTCAGAGAAGATCCACCATTGGCAAAAGCTCTTAGCAGTACAAATATGGCAGCCGCAGTTAAAAGCTGCTGCGAATGGCCCGATGGCAAAGTGCCAGAGCCGGTGACAACGTGCTGCAATGTTCCATGAATTTGCTTCCAAATTCCAACAATGAGCACGGCTACTACGGACACGACGAAAAGATAGGTGGGAGCCGCGAACGCGCGACCTGCTTCCTTAACTCCTTTGAGGTTCCCAAATAGAAGTAGTGCGATAACACCCAGGGTGATTTCCAATGTCCATGGCGCAAGAAAAGGGAAAGCGGACGTGAGTGCTGACGTGCCTGCTGCCGTTTGAACCGCGACTGTCACGATGTAATCGAGCATTAGAGCGACCGCAGCAATTTGCGCTACAACGGGCCCGAAGTTCTCTCGCGCCACCACGTATGAGCCACCGGTCTTGGTGTAGACCATTACTACTTCACGGTAGGAGAGTGTGACGATGACAAGAATTGCTAGGACGATCAGAGTCATTGGCATAAGAATTGAGAATCCAGCCATGCCAAAAGCAGGTAGAAGGTAATAGAGAATATTCTCGGAGCCATATGCAGATGATGAGATGCAGTCGGACGACAGAACGCCTAGGGCGAATACTTTGCTGAGCCTCTGGTGCGAAAGAAGATGCCTATTTAGCGGTTTGCCAAGGATTGCTTTCTTCAACTTGTAAGAAATTGGATCTTTCAAGTGTGCTTGCTCCTTGAGGATCTCAGGGGCAGGGGCTGAATCAGTCCATGATTTAGGCATTATCTTCCTCGTCTTTCATTTCAGTGCCCGTAACGTTGGCCAGGCGATATCCGATTCCGGGTTCTGTGATTATGTAACTGGGGAGTTGTGGATTTGGTTCTAGTTTTTTGCGCAATTGACTAATAAAGAGGCGGAGATAATTAGTTTCGTTCTCATAAGAACTACCCCACACGGCTTGCAGCAATTCCTTTTGCGATACCAAGGTGCCCGATTTCGACAGAAGGTACTCAAGCAATTTCCATTCAAGTGGCGTCAGATGCAAATCGCCGTCAACGCGCTCTTTGTCGCGTATTTGATGCTTTGATAAATCGATCTTCCACTGCCCTAGCTGAAATATGGGCGTGGTCATCAAGTCCCTTGATCGTCGAAGTACCGCTTCAACTCGCGCGATGACTTCATCGATTTCAAATGGCTTGGAAATGTAATCATCCGCTCCGGACTTGAGCGCACTGAGTTTTCGATCAAGTTCTGTCCGCCCTGAAAGGACCAATATCGGAAGATTGCTCCAAGCTCTGATGTTGACGATTAAGTCGGCACCATCCATATCCGG
The DNA here is from genome assembly GCA_023252155.1 of Actinomycetes bacterium. GTDB lineage: Bacteria > Actinomycetota > Actinomycetes > Nanopelagicales > Nanopelagicaceae > QYPT01. Next base: position 7,280 of record JAHEXJ010000005.1, read on the forward strand.
CAAGCCGAGATCCAAAATCATTGCATCGGGATTCGATTCGGCAACGATGGCAGAAGCTGTTCGCGCATCCCCGGCGGATAAGGTGCGATAACCACGCGCTTTGAAATTCATTACAAGCGTGCGCACAATTTCGAGGTGATCATCCACGATCAAGATGCACTTACTCTGGTTGTCGTTCATGCCTCACCACCAATGGGAAAGGAGAGCACCATCGTCAGGCCACCCTGAAAAGTTGCTTCCATCGACACTTGGCCGTTCATTAACTCTGTGAAGCCTTTTACGATGGCCAGTCCCAGCCCAACTCCTGTTGAGTTGTCACGATCTCCAAATCGTTGGAAAGGGGTGAAGAGCTTGGATGTATCCTTCTTGGACAATCCTGGGCCGTGGTCGATGATCCGAATTTCGATCAAGTTACCTACCTGTGCAGCGGCAATTGTTACGGCTTTATCTTTTGGATTAAAGCGAAGAGCATTTTCCAAAAGGTTTCCGATGACACGCTCGAGAAGAATCGGGTCGCCCTTTATCGGAGGGAGCTCCGAGTCGATGTTGATCTCGATCGAATTCGTAGGTGATTTCAAGGACTTAATAGCCCCAGACACTGCATCTTCGACTCCGACGTTTCGCCAGTTCAGAAAGATAGTCCCCGCTTCCAGGCGGCTCATATCCAAAAGATTTTCTATCAAATGGTTGAGTTGGTCCAAGGAGTGGTTTGCCGAATTGAGCAATTCTTCTTGGTCCTCATGAGTCCAGACGACTTGATTATTCAGCAAACTTGAGATCGCGGCTTTTGACGATGCGAGTGGGCCTCTAAGGTCATGGCTGACTGCGTTCAGTAATGCAACTCGCATCTGATCTGCTTGTCGGATGTCAGAGAGCTCACGTTCATTCTCTTCGAGCAATTGACGTTCGAGCAGAATCAAAATTTGTGAGCCGAAAGTGGTGACGAGGCTTCGCAATTCGGAATCCGTGATGACGGGATAGGCAAGCAGTGAATATTCCGCGTTGAGGTCGATCTTGGATGTCTCGGCCTCTCTAGCGAGCTGAGAAATTGATCCGTAAATGACGTGAAGGTGGTTCGCATCCGTTGCAGGGAAGTTTCTTACCACTGCAAGCTCTGATAGTCCGAAAGTGCCTTTTGAATTGCTCAAGATTTCATCGATTGAGTTATGCCCCCTGATGATGCTTTCGGCAAGACTTGAGAGGAAGAGACCCTCCTTTGAAAGTTGTTTCAATTTGGTCGTTCGAAGCTCGAGTTTTCGCAGGATCAATGAGGCGGTAATGCTGATAACGAGGAAAATCAGTAGCGCCAAGAGATCATTCTTGTTGCTGATTAGAAGAGTGTGGAAAGGGGGAGTGAATAGGTAGTTGAGGAAGAGAAAATTCTCGAGGGCGCAGACTGTTGTAAGCCAGATAGGACTCTTGATCGCAACCATGAGCGTAATGATGAGCAGGACGAGAGTGTCCGTCGTTAGATTAAAACTGTGCCGGAATCTTGTCAGAATCAAATTAATCAACGGAATGATGAGCACGAGTACCACGAACGCCCTCAGGATTGTGGCTCGACTACTTCGATTGTCCGTCCACCTCAAGTCGAGAATTTCCCTCAGATCCATGATGGCTTTAACCGTAGGTCTTCCCTTCTGGTTTCGCCTCTATTTTGCCCAATTCCTAACAAGTTCCTGACGTCATTTTACGGCCGTACCCATGCCCGAATTTCCGAATTGAGCGTGCAGAAGGTGATCCCGTTTGCCATTTTGTATAGGAAAAGGAGCCCGAAGTGATTAAAGTGGAGGAAAGGAGGCCCTCACATGAAGCGTCTTTCCGTGGTCGGTATTTCTCTCACTTTATTAGTTAGTTCGCTGGTTTTCATGCCGGCATCTGCTCAGGCTGCATCCGTTTCTGCCAATTGTTCGAAGGTAAAAGCTCAAGTTTTGGCCTACGAATCCCAGGAAAAGGATTTTGCTGTTCAATACGATCCAGTAAATGGCAAATGGTCGTGGTTCTTCTCTTCTGCGCACCTTAATGATTATTGGCTTCTCCAGAAGAAGATTGTTGATTTCGAGGTCACCCTATTTACGTACGATCTAAATCACATGTCCTGCTTCACCACCAAACAGCAGGCCTACGCCAAGTTTGTGTACAAAGAGTGGGTGTCAATCCAAGGGTTTCTAAAGGCGCAACCCGATTGGATAAATGGATTTTCGTTTACTCCGATTGTCTGGGATTCGATCTACGCAAAGGACCTAGTTACTCCGGTGCCTTAAATCAGAACTATCCGATCATTTCAGAATCATGAGCGCGTGAACGGTCATGCGTGCAGTTTTTGCTGAAGTTTTGTCTCGAGCACTCCTCGCACAACAAAATCAATTCGTGGCAAGCCACATTTGCACAATTGTAAAACTGTTTAGTGGGGGCTGAGCATTTCTCGCATTGCCCAATAACCTTCGTATTTTGCGAGAAATCTAACGCCATTCGAGAATCAAAGGTATAAAGAGACCCGTCCCAAAGACCGTCATCACCATATTTCTTTCCGTAGCGGACGATGCCACCTTGAATCTGGTAAACCTCTTTGAAACCTCGGTTCTTCATGACGACTGAGAGAATTTCGCACCGTATGCCACCAGTGCAGTAAGTGACTATTGGCCGCTCCTTCAAGGCATCGTATTTGCCGCTCTCGATCTCTTTGATGAAGTCTCGCGTTGTAGTGACATCTGGCACGACGGCGTCGCGGAATTTGCCGATCTTAGCCTCGAATGCGTTTCGGCCATCAAAGAAGACGACCTCGTCCCCGCGTTCTTCAACGAGTTTCTCGACTTGATCCGACCTCAGATGAACTCCGCCGCCGACTACACCGCTCTCATCAACGGTTAGCTCCTGAGGATTACCGAAGGCCACGAGTTCGTCTCGGACACGTATTTTCAGTCGGGGAAATTCGTCGCCTCGTCCGTCTGACCATTTGAAATCAATTTTCTTGAAACCGGGGTATTCCTTGGTGGCTCGGACATATTTTTTTAAAGCAGTCATTTCTCCGCCGAGAGTTCCATTAATGCCATGAGGCGAAATCAATATCCGGCCTTTAAGCCCGAGGCTCTCGCACAACGTCTTCTGCCAGAGGCGAAGGGCGGCAGGATCTGAAATGGGTGTAAAGGCGTAGTAAAGAATGACTTTTTGAAGTTCCACGTCCGTAGTGTAACTAAAGGAGGGATGCCCCGAAGAATTCGCTGTACTTAGACGGGGATGGTTATACAGTGGAAGCATGAACAAGAGTCCGAATCGAGTTCTGGCTTTGGCAGTCGGCCTGATAATTGTTCTTGTCGCAGTCGCGGCGGTCGTATCTTCCACTCGATCCACACTGGTTCTTGATAAAACCAAGCCCGCATGGGCGGTTCAAAGCTATTTGAAGGCCTTTCTCGCCGGCAGGAACGCAGAAGCTGCGAAAATGATTTCGCCTGAGAGCGAATGCACCGTAGTAGATGTTGACCGTGCTTACATTATTGACAATGCCCGGATCGTGCTAATCAGCGCGAGCACAAATGGGAACACTGCCGAAGTTCGAGTGAGAGTCGAATTTCCGCTAAACGGGCCCTTTGGTGACTCATCCACGGAAGATCACACCTTTAGACTCACAGATTCAAACGGAACTTGGTTGTTAACTGGAATTCCCTGGCCCCTTTACAACTGCGGATTGGTGGCAAAGTGATCGGCGCTATTTCTGGACTAATTATCCCCGTGCTCTTCATCGTCGCGATCGTTTTTGGAATTCGCAGACTTCGCTCGCCTGAAGGACACAGTCCAATTCAGGGGCATACGGTTAGGCGTTTCTTCCAATACCTACTCCTTTACGTTCTTATCGTTGTGAGCGCGGTCGGACTCTCTGGATTGCTCGGGCGAGCATTGGATACATCCACCCTTGTTGCGGGAGATCAGACGGACTTGGCAAGAAACCTTTCCTTTGCAGTCGTGGGCATTCCTCTGTATATAGTCCTTGCACTCTGGACGCGTCGAAAGTTTGCCGCAGACCAATCGGAAGCTAAGTCATTTGCGTGGGGTCTATACATCACTTTGACGTGCCTCACTTCGTTGGTGATCGGCATGCTCGCACTCCACGAGATAATCGCTTGGGTAGTGCGCACCAACGACTACCGAGGTTCCGCCGTGGCGCGCTTGATTGTGTGGGGTGCCGTGTGGGGGAGCCACTGGTGGATTCACCTTCGTATTTCCCCCGAAGGAAGCTCGCGAGCGCATCATCTTCTGGGTTCGCTTATTGCACTCGGAACAGTCGTCGTTGGATTAGATCAACTGATTTCTGCAGCCATGCAACGCCTCTGGCATTTCGGTGGAGACACGATATTTCCTTCTCAAAATAATTTGATTCTTAGAGGCGCTGTGACATTGATTGTCGGCGCACCTGTTTGGTACCTGTACTGGATAAGGAATTACTCAAAATCAACGCGTGATCCGCTCTGGATTGGCTATGTCCTGCTAGTTGGGGTTGGTGGAGGAATCGTGATGGCGGTCGTCTCTGCCAGCACAGTTCTATATAGCATTCTTGTTTGGTTGATCGGCGATAGTGGCGAAGCAACCGCGGCGCTCCATTTTCAGAATGTGCCAGTGGCCGCAGGACTTATTGTCGTGGGAACCCTTACATGGTGGTACCACCATGCAGTTCTTGAGGCAGGTCGCATGGCCTCTCGATCTGAAGTCCAGCGGATTTACGAGTATTTGATGTCGGGCATCGGTTTACTCGCTGCGGCTGGCGGTGTTGCGATGATCCTTGTCGCACTTCTCGAGGCATTGACGAGCTCTACCGTTATCGCAGGCACCGGCGCAAAGAATGCACTTCTGGCAGCCACAACCCTTCTCATTGTGGGCAGTCCGGTGTGGGGGATCTATTGGCGCAGAATTCAAACGGCCATAAAGAACTTGCCGAGCGAAGAACACATCTCGCCGACAAGGCGCATCTACCTGTTCATACTTTTTGGTCTCGGGGGAATTGTCGCCGTTGTGACTCTACTAGTCGGAGTCTTCTTCCTTTTCGATGACATTTTCAAAGGTAATTTTGGAATTGAGACATTACGTCGTATTCGCTTTGCCCTTTCCATCCTTCTAACCACGGCCGCGATCGCTACCTATCACTGGTTTATCTACCGATCTGAAAAAGATTTGGTCTCCACCAGCAACCGCGGTCCGAAGTACGTCCTTCTGATTGGGCCAAAAGATTCCGATCTTGTTCACTCAATCTCGCGCTTCACGGGCGGAAGTGTTCAATCTTGGCTACGCACCGACGAACAAGTTGCCGAGTGGTCCAAGCAACAGGTGCTGGCATTACTCGAAGACAGCAAAGATGAATCAGTAGTTGTGATAGCAGATTCTAAAGGTGTGCAAATTATTCCGGTGGATCGAAGTCGCTAGGATAATTTCAGCCGAGTGTGACGACGCGATCCGCGCTATCTAGGAGAGTTTGCTCGCGAGTGCTCACGATAATAAGTGCACCCGACTTAACTTGATCCAGAATTATGTTAGTAGCCTCGGCGCTTCGATGTTCATCCATTTGCGAAGTAGGTTCATCTAAAATGTAGATCGCCTTCGAGTCTGCCAAAACTCTGAGTAATTCGATACGCGCCCTCTCGCCGCCTGAGAAAGTGGAAAGGGCACGATTCAATCGTGACTTGAAAGAGTCTCCCAAAGCAATATCGAAACCGGCAAAGTGGTCTGCTAGGGAGATACTTGAAACTTTGCTCCCACCTTGGCCCAAAAATCCGACAGATTCGGCTCGTAGTTCTGCTCTGTCTTCACGCGATAAATCTTTGATGTTAATTCCCTTGATAAGCACATCTCCGTCGGATGGATTTTGAATCCCTGCCAAAATTCGGAGTAGAGAGGATTTTCCCGAACCCGATGTGGAGGAGAAAGCGATGAGTTCTCCTCCGCCTGCGTCAAGATTGATTCCGGAGAAGATCAGCTTGCCATCGTAATCGAGTGAAAGATCAATTCCGCGAAGGATAATCTCGCGCGGCTTGGTCTCCTTTCTCCTGCCTCTCGCACTACTCGTTAAGTGTGGAGCATTTTCCTTAACTCTCATCCAACCGAAGGGATCAATAACGCTTACTTCTTCCTCACCGTGTCGCCACTCTTCGCTTATTCGCCCCTCCCGAATTCGAACGACTCGATCGGCATAGACTTCCGCGCGAGCATCGTGAGTTACCAGAATGACGCTCGCGTCGCCTGCCAGGGTTTTCAACAGCCGATACATCACCTCAGCCGATTGGTTGTCGAGCTCGCCACTCGGTTCGTCGGCAATCAACACTTTTGGATTTGTTGCCATTGCCGTCAATAGAGAAGAGAACTGACGCTCGCCAGCCGAAAGCTGGTCGGGATATCGATTGCACAAATGAGAGAGTCCATGATCTTCCAATAGTTGAGTCGCATTCTTTGTTGCCGACCCACGCGCCTGGCCGAGAAGTGTGAAGCCGAGGGCGATGTTCTGAAGTACCGTGAGATCATTTAGCAGGTTGCCTCGCTGATCGATGCTTGCGACAAATTCTCGGCGCAGTCGAAGAGGATCGAGTTCGGCGATATCTTGGTCGCCAATCACTATTCTTCCGGCCGTTGGTGTATAAAAACCGGTCATCAATTTAACCAAAGTTGATTTACCTGATCCGTTAGGTCCTTTTATTACCAGACACTCACCGGATGCAACGTTTAGATGGAGACCGCGTAGTGCGACAACGCTTACATTGTTGCTCTCATAGATATAGAAAAGGTCTTCGATGCGTATATCCATCATGAGCCTCCGACCATTGTGGATTCGCTGAAAAATCGTCGCGTAAAGAGCAATCCACCGATCTCACTAAGAAGTATCGTCAATACAAGGGTGATGGCAATAAGCGCAAGAGGCGTAGATGCTGAGATGAAGTAATGTCCGACTACCAGGCCAATGACACTCCCAAGCAGGACGCCGAGTGAGACGGTAAATCGCAAAGATGCGCGTAAAGACTGACGAAGTCGTCTTGGTCCGACCCCGGAAGATTCCAATTGAAAGAGAATGCCCGCTCCTTCGCGATAGAGAAGAGGAAGAGCAGTCGCGTACATGAAGATCGCCAATAACAGAGAGAAGAGGAGAGCGAGCCTGTACGACCCGTTGAGCCCAACGTTGGTTGGATCTGATCTGAGTTCACGCTCAAGACTTGATCTGCTCTGGATTAATAATCCCTGCAAAGTGGACGATTCGAGATTCTTTACGTAAGTGTCGGAGTTGGGAGTTGATACCCACAATTCGATCGGATCGATGGAGCCCAAGTCAGATTGTGAAAATTCACTTTGAAGTTGCTCCAAATTCATTATGACAAATCGATCACCGGCTGATGGAAAAGAGGGTGCAACCGCACCGATACGAACTTGAAAATAACTCTGGCCGGCGCCTGTTAAAGTGAGCAAGCCGTTGCTCGCTAACGAAGCGGTGACAGGATCAACGATCACGCTAGGAATTCCGATCGCGCTCTGGGAGCGGATATAGAGGCTTCCCCCGTTGAACGCGTATGGGAAGGTCTGCAAGCCCCATAAATTATTCGGCAGATTCTGAACCTTTCCGTCAAGGAGAACGGAGGAGATGCTCCCTATCCCTTTCAACATCGGAACCGCGAAACTTCCCTCACCAATGGCATGGAGCCTTCGAGACAGGTAGTCGGATGATTCTCGGAATTCAAATGCCACTAGGAGACTGTGGGAAGGTATTTGCTGAGGAAAGGTGAGCACACGCGAGTCACCTGTACTTGAAAGCATCACACTCACATGTGGGCCATTCGGTGTGCGGAACCACGCAAGAAGGTCTACTTGTTTGGGTATGTTTGAAAGTTGCACCTCGAGTTTCCTGGCGATGCCGATGTCAACGCCCACTTCACTAATTGGTTTCCCGGGAGTCAAAGCTGCTGAGAGTTTGCGGAGAGACTCATCGGACATCAACTTCAAAGCCTCTGGTGGAATGCCGAGAAGTGACAAAGTATCCGATACGACGTTCTGGTTTCTAATTCCAGTTCCCGATCTAAGGATGGGAAAGACGGTTGTCCCGCTAAGCAACTTTTCATAATCTCTAGTGCCACCGAGATCAAGTGGACGGATAAGTGCGGGGCCGGTTCGAAGAGAAACGTCTAGAGGAACTTGATCTCGCGATTGTCGAATAACTTTCTGCGAAATTCCTGAATCGAATGAGAGGGCAATTACTGCCAAAATACTGGCGAGGGTAAGGATTGCGGCGACTCCTTGCCACATTGATAGATGCTCGCGAAAAAGCACGTAGGTGTGACCGCTTTTTCTGCGCCAGAGTGAGCTCAGGGCACGAAGGAGGAGGTAGCTCATCACCGCAGGAATCAGCGTATAAATAAATGGTATGAGCCAGAAGCGTCTTTCGTGTGCGCCACTTTGAAACAGGTAGTTGGCGATCAACGCAAGGCCTAGAAATAATGGAATCCACGTTTGTCGCCGCCAAGCCTTGTCGCCAAAGATCGCCGAACCAATTACAAGGAAGAGGCACGCAAGGACCAAAACGAGGTCAATGGTCCAGCCGTGATAGATATGGTTCAAATCGGCCTGGAAATTGAACAAGGTTAAAGACGCCGGTACAAAAAAAGAAAGCAGGCCAGAGAGCAAAAGGCCGAGTAGTAATGGCGCTGCAAATTCAATGATGAGTTCTAAGCCAAGCGTCTTTTTTGGCGTTCCGATTCGGCTAAGTCCTGCTCGAAATAGAAGATGATCGCGTCGATATCGGAGTGAGAAGAGCATTAAGAAAGCAACCAGTAGGGCGCCGACGACGAAGTCTAGAAGAATGAACTTGTCGGAGATATTTCCGGATTGATCACTTGCTGTGCCAAGGGCATCTTGTGGCCAAGTCAGATTAAGTTCCGAGTGATCAATCGAGAGTTGATTTTCAAATGCGAGGATCGAGTTGATATACGAAGTTGCACCCGACTTCGCAATGCGCCCCAAGTTCATCTGAGCTACCCAGGCGTTCGTGCCTTGCAGGCTCGAGAAATGCTTGAGGGATCCAGCAAGGGAGGCCCCATCTACAACGAGAATGGGTGCACCATCATTAACTGCCATAGCTCCGGTGAACAATTGGCTATCTTTGAAATGGCCCGTGCCGACGATCACGAGTCCCAAGGACTCTGATCTAGGAGTGGAATTCTTTGTACCGCCAACCTGCACGGCTTCGCACCAATCAGGTTGGCATTTTTTGGGAAGCCTTCCAGAAGACAAAGCTATGGAACGTGCGAGATTGTCGACTCCGGCTAAGTGGAAACCCACACCGTGGGGATCGGAAATTTGACTGTAAAGGAACTCATCTGTCATTCCACCAGTGATCAGACCCGAGAGGTGTTTGGGCAAATAATCTCCGACGGCGCTCAATTGGTCCGCGGAACTGATGATCTGACTCGAGGTGATGGTCAAAGTACGATCGCCGGCAGGCAATTGAGCAAGTGAATAAGAGACCAGAGAGTTGCTCGTTGAGTACGAGATCCCTTGCAGAGCGAGGAGGGTTAGCAGCGCAAGGGCGACGGAGATCGCAATGGAGAAAGTGCGAAGTGGATACTTTCGCAAACGTGCCCACGCCAGTGTCCAAGGCAGAGAGCGCATCCGTTGAATATATTGGACAGGCATCCCATTCCCAAGGACTTTGCCGCCTTTTTGACCCCTAAGAAGGTGACAAGAAATTTAGGCGCCTATATGTACCCTTTCGAGATGAAACTAAATCCGCGCGCAAAGACGCTTGTCGCTATCGCTGCCTCGACCCTTGCTCTGGCTAGTGGTCTCATCTCCTCAAATGCCAATGCCGCCGGATTAGGTTCCGAGCACCGAGCCGTATGTGGACCGCAAAGCGTAGATGCGATGCGCTGTCACGCACAGGTTGTTGTTGGACCAGACCACAACACTCCATCGACTTCAACTGCACCAACGGGATTGACTCCTTCGCAAATTAAATCTGCTTATGGCTTCTCGACTTCATCTACGATCGGCGCTGGTAAGACGATCGCAATTGTCGACGCTTATGACGACCCAACGGCAGAAAATGATCTGGCGGTCTTCTCAAATCAATTTGGATTGCCAGCGTGTACAACAGCTAATGGTTGCTTTAAGAAAGTGAGCCAAACGGGCGGAACGAAATACCCGAGGTCTAATTCAGGATGGGCGCTAGAGATCAGTTTGGACCTTCAGTGGGCACATGCGGTCGCACCGGGTGCGACAATACTTCTTGTTGAAGCGAACTCAGCCAGTTCGGCGGACCTTTTTGCTGCTGAAGATTATGCATCGGCTCACGCGACATATGTTTCAAATAGTTGGGGCGGAAGCGAATCGTCCTCAGAATCGACATGGGACTCTCACTTCCAGACCCCTGGCGTAAGTTATTTTGTTTCGTCGGGTGACACCGGATTGCCTGCTCAATATCCATCGTCATCTCCCTACGTAATTTCTGTCGGCGGAACCACCCTCACTTTCAACGCCAACGGATCACTTGCAAGTGAGACTGGTTGGGCATCGGGTGGTGGCGGTTGCAGTGCATATGAATCTGCGACGGCGGCACAAGCTGCATTCCAAAGTCTGTGCGGTACCAAGCGCGCAACTCCAGATGTCTCACTTGATGCAGATCCTGCATCAGGCGTATCGGTGTACGACTCCACGCGTTACAACGGCCAAATAGGTTGGTATGTAGTAGGTGGAACGAGTGCCTCCTCTCCAATGTGGGCGGCTCGTTCAGCAGATGCAGGAAGTCAAGTTAATTCTGCATATGTATACGCCAACAACATCACCTTCCGAGACATCACAGCTGGTGGCAATACCGGAGGTTGTCTAGTTGGTTATGACCTCTGCTCTGGTCGTGGAAGTTGGACGGGCGCGACTCCGTAATCGGCTCTAGCGAATAAGAAGTATTTGGATCCCAGATTTTCGGCTGGAACTTACTTCTTATTTGCACCCGTTTTCGCGGGTGGAGTTGGCTTAACTGGTGAGGCTGGTTTTACTGGAGCAGCCGGCTTTGTAAGTTCTGCGGGCTTAACTGGCTTAACCGGGGCAGGACCGATGGCGGCCGCAGCCGTTTTGTATGCAGAGTTCGCCGCAGCCATCGCTGTTGTTCGCGCGGTGAGTGCGAGACTCTTTTGCGCCGATGTGGTGGCCTTGGCAATTGCTGCAAGGAAGTCAGCATCGGCTTTATCCAGTGCAACCTTGCGAGTTGCCGCTATCGGTGCCAATTTGGCGAGATAGGCAGTTTGAAGGGTCTGGTATTGGGCCATTGCCGTTTTATATGGTGCTTCGTATTTTGCCAGTGCGGCTTGCCAATCAGCTTGGTATATCTCCAACGCAATTCTGTAATTGATCGCATTCACTGCGATAGTGACTCGATATTCAATCAAAGCCACTTTATATGCTGCGAGTTGCGCGGCATAAGCGGTTGGGGATTTTGCATTTGGCGGTGGAGTCGTATCTGCGCTTACTGCACTAATTGAACTCATCGCGAGTCCAGCGGCTAACAGACCGACACTTATGAACTTATTAGTTCTCATTTTAGTGTCCTTTCGTAATTACTCTACTGATCAGGTGCCGCGATATAGCACGCTGAATGTGTGATTCAAGAGACAAGATACGTAAGTGAGCACCTTAAAAGCAGGGCTAGACCCTAACTTTGCTAGAGACATTCGCAATACCCAGTTGTAGCATCAAATATAACTCTTTCGCTTTCAATTCCTGTTAGGGGCGATGATGAAACGAAGAACGCTATTTTTCATTTTGACTCTTTCACTCACTGCATTTGCTCCGACTCCCTCGAATGCAGCATCGGTTCCATCTGCTCCTCAGTACGTTGAAGCAATGGCGGGTGCCACGCAAGTTGCTGTCACTTGGGATGCACCGAGTTCAACCGATGGTGAGACACTGAATTACACGGCGAGAGTGTGGACGGTTCCGCCTCCGACTAACTCACCTGTATTCGCTTCATGTTCAACAACGGGATTGGGTTGCATTATTGGTGGGTTGGTTTCTGGAACGGCCTACTACGTTGATGTGATTGCAACTAACAGCGCGGGCGTAAGCGGGCCGAGTGCGATGAAACCCATATCGCCAGGTAACGCCGGCTCGCCTCCGACAAATGTCACCGCGACGAGTGATAGTTCGGGGCGAGTGACGGTCAAATGGACGCCGCCTACTGCTCTTGGAACAGGTCAATTCGCTTGGTACACCGCTGAGGCATTTACTGGATCCGAGATATCCGCCGGTGCGTACGTTTCTTACTGCACGGCCGACCCTGCTTCGGCGACGTCTTGCCTCATTAGTGGTCTCAAATTAGGGACCACGTATTACGTTCAAGTGCGAACGGTTTCTTCCCTTGGGTCCAGTTATCCATCTGCACCGAGGTACAAAGTGTTTAACGGAAGCGCATCGAGTGCATCACCGACTCCGAAGCCGAGCACATCAGTATCCTCAAGCACTTTGACGGCGCCGCAGTCTGTGAAAGTAGTTGCACTTTCAAAATCTGTAAAAGTTTCCTGGAAGGCACCCAAGTCAACTGGTGGTAAGAAGGTTGTCTACTATCGCGCAGGTGTCTACACGAAATCTGGAGTCCTGCTCTCATTCTGCAGAACACGAGCGACGATCTTCAATTGCACGATTCCAAAACTCAAGCCTAAGGTCACCGTGTACATAGGTGTCGTGGCTTTGTATTCGGGTGCGGAAAGCCAACGTTCCAAACTTATTGCTGTTGTACCGAAGGCTTAGGAGCCATGATGAAAGATGCAATTGTTCAGGAGATCTTCTCGATGCTCGATTCCAAGGCTTTATCGCCAGTCAAAGGTGGCAAGTCTGATATCGCAGTTGATTGTGAATTGCTAGATGCGAAGATGGGTTCGGGTGAGAAGAAGATCAAGTACGAGGACTCGGTTTTAGTCAACGAAGGCGAGAAGACCGTCTTTCTTTACGAAAAGACGACCGAGAAGAGCAAAGGTTTCTCATTCGGCGCGAGCGGTGAGTCGTCATTCCAGTCGGGCAAGACGCTCTTTCGACACGTCAAGGGCACAATGGTTGGGACCAACGGTGCGGTCATTAACTACGACTTTGATCTTGGAGATATCCCCAAATCTATAAAAGCGATTGCCGAGAAGAATGGATTCAAGTTCAAGACCGTAATTCGACGGAAAAGCGCCGAGTTCTAGTTGTCTGAGGGAGCTGATCCTCTAAAGTTCCCATATGAATAGCACCGCTGACGCCGTCGTTATCGGCGCCGGAATAGTTGGTGTGACGACGGCACTTGCCTTAGTTAATGCGGGTTTCAAGGTCGTCGTTGTGGATCGCGGAAACGTTGCTAACGGCACCACAGGCGCTGGCGAGGGAAACATTCTCGTTTCAGATAAAGAACTCGGACCAGAGTTAGATCTCGCCAAGCGATCGAGGGACGGATGGTTCGAGCTAGCGTTAGATGTGGGAGATGGTGACGAATCGGGCGGCTTCGAACTCGAAGCAAAAGGTGGAGTTGTCGTGTCGCGAAGCGAAGACGGAGTCCGCGCTCTTCTGAACTTGGCGCAGCAGCAAGGCAACGTCGGCATAGATACACGAATCGTGTCGACGTCGGAATTACTTGAACTGGAACCTAACATTTCAAAAGAGATTCCTGGTGGTGTTTGGTATCCGCAGGATGCACAATGCCAGCCAATGTTGGCAGCAGCGATAATAATGAGGATGTTCCGTTCTCGCGGGGGCGAATTCCTTTGCGATACCGTCGTAAGGAAAATCAATACTCGGTCGATCGAGAGTGATGGTTGTTTGTCGATTACGGGGATTGAGACAGACCGAGGAGATATTTCCACTCCATTGGTCATCAATGCCACTGGAACGTGGGCTGGAGAAATCGCAGAGATGGCTGGCAGCTCGCTACCGATCGCACCCCGCCGTGGATTCATCTTGGTTAGTGTTCCCGCACCGCATCTGATCAATCACAAGGTTTATGACGCTGATTACGTGGCAAATGTTGCGAGTGGCGCGGCAGAACTCCAATCAAGTGCAGTGGTTGAGGGAACTAGTAGCGGTACGATTTTGATTGGAGCCAGCCGCGAAAGAGTCGGGTTCAAATCGGATCTGGATGTTGCAATTTTGCGCAAACTGGCAGCCCAGGCAATCCAGCTCTTCCCGATACTGGCCAAGGTTCAATTGCTCCGTGCCTACAGTGGTTTTCGTCCCTTTGCGCCCGATCACCTTCCAGTTATCGGCGAGGATGCCACAGTGAAAGGGTTGTGGCATAACGCGGGCCATGAAGGAGCAGGCATAGGTCTTTCTCCTGCCAGCGCGCAACTAATAGTCGAGATGGTTACACGTCAGAAGACATTTATGAACCCATCAGCCTTCTCACCAGGGCGGTTCGGTAAATATGAGTGAAAAGGTAATCACGTGCACTCTGAATGGGGCGACTCTGACTGCAATTAGCGGCCAATCGGTAGCAGCGGCGATGATTTCTCACGGCGAAAGAATCAATCGAACCACGAGAATTGAAAATTCTCCCCGTGGAATATTTTGCGGAATCGGTTCATGTTTTGATTGCCTAGTCGTTGTAGACGGCATCGCCAATCAACGTGCGTGTATCACTGAGGTGCGCGAGGGCATGACAATCCAGACTCAAAACGGAGCGGGAACGTGACGCATTCTGAAGTGATTGTCGTTGGCGCAGGTCCCGCCGGACTCAGTGCCGCGATAAACGCCGCGAATTGCGGGTGTGAAGTTCTGCTAATCGACAATGGAAATCGGCTGGGCGGGCAGTATTGGCGTCATATGGCTAAAGAGCGCGACTTACTCAACTACTCGTTGCATTACGACTTTGGAAGGGGCGTTAGTTTGCGAGATTCCGTCTTAAATCATAAAAAGATCACCGTGAAGACGCAGACCCAGATTTGGAGCGCCGCTGCTAATGATGAAGGAGTTGTTTTACATGCCCTTGCACCAGGAAATTCGAGCGAGATACCAAGAGAGATAGTTTTCGAAACTCAGCATTTGATCCTTGCTACGGGAGCCTATGATCGCGCACTTCCCTTTCCTGGCTGGGACATTCCAGGCGTTATGACACCAGGTGCGGCACAGTCATTGCTCAAAGGGCACGGTGTCGTCGCGGGTAAGAAAATGGTGATTGCTGGATCGGGCCCCTTCCTTCTGCCCGTCGCCAGTTCATTGGCCGAGCAAGGTGTGGAAATTGTTGGGCTCTTCGAAGCACATTCGCCAAGGCGATGGCTAAGGCGAGTGTTTGTCTTGCTTTCCAACTTGGGAAAGCTAACCGAGGGAATTCATTATGGGCGGATATTGAAACGCCGTGCGGTGCGAATGAAATTTGGGTTTGCTGTTATCCAAGCGCACGCAGGTGATGACGGGATCCTTACCGCAGTCATAGTCGCACGAATACGACCCGATTTCACAGTCGTCGTCGGAAGCGAGAGGAAGATTGAATGTGATGCAGCGGCAATTGGTTGGGGTTTCACCCCGGATACATCGTTAGCCGGCGCGCTGGGCCTTCCTCAGAAAGTCGATGTGGACGGCGCGGTGGTCGTGAGTGTTGATGAAAGACAAGTGGCTCAATCTAATTCTGAAATGTCGGTACACGCGGCCGGTGAAATTACAGGAGTCGGAGGCGCGGTCCTTTCGCTACATGAAGGCGCTATCGCTGGACTTTCCTGCGCCCTGCTCTTAGGGAAAATAACGGATAGTCAATATCAGAACACCACTAAGGAACTTTACGCGTCACGATTGCATGCCGAGAAATTCGCACGGGCATTGAAAGATGTCTATGTCATCCCTGATGGCTGGCGGACCTGGGTGACTCCCTCGACTTTAATCTGTCGGTGCGAAGAAGTAAGTTGCGGCCAAGTTGATACGGCGGTTAGAGAATTGGGAGCGCGCAATTCTCGTGATGTCAAACTATTCTCACGTGTTGGAATGGGAATGTGCCAAGGACGAGTCTGCGGTCGCAATATGGCCGATTACCTTGGTAGCGATGATGGTGACCGGATCCGCAATGCACGTCGACCGATCATCGCACCGATAACCCTTGGAGAACTCGCGCAAGACCCTTTATTGTGAGCGCATGACATCGACGAATGCAACCGAGAACAAGCCCTGGCACGGTGTAATTACTGCGACCGCAACGCCTTTTAACGCTGCTCTGGAAATCGATTTTGATAAATATGCCGATCACGTCAAGTGGCTTGCCGAAAACGGAACTCACGGTGTGGTTCCTAATGGCTCACTTGGCGAGTATCAGGTTTTGACTCCGGAGGAGCGCGGGCAGATGGTGGCAGCGGCGATTGCTGCAGCACCGAAGGGATTCTCTGTCATTCCCGGAGTTGGCGCATACGGTGCGGCCGAATCTCGAAGATGGACCGAACATGCTGCATCCCTCGGTGCCGCCGCGGTTATGTTGCTTCCGCCAAATGCTTATCGAGCCAACGATGATGAGGTGGTGGCTCATTTTAAGGAAGTCTCTAAGGTCGGCATTCCTATCATCGCCTACAACAATCCATTCGATACGAGAGTTGATCTGACTCCGCAACTTCTCGGACGCATCGCCGATGAAGCCGAAAATGTAGTTGCGGTCAAGGAGTTCTCTGGCGACGTAAAGCGAGTTTGGCAGATACATGAATTAGCACCGCGCTTGGATGTACTTGTCGGCGCAGATGACGTTCTTTTAGAGCTTTCAACTGGTGGTATTAAGGGTTGGATTGCAGGATTTCCCAATTCACTACCTAAAGAATCGGTGCATCTGTATGAGCTGGTGACGAGCGGTCGATACGCGGAAGCGGCGCCAATTTACGCAGCCGTTCACAATGTCTTCAATTGGGATTCAAGGAAAGAATTTGTTCAAGCGATCAAACTTTCTATGGATTTGGTGGGACGCTACGGCGGCCCCACTCGACTTCCGCGACTGCCACTTCCCGCCGCAGATGAAGCCAAGTGCCGCAAGGATGTTGAGAAGGCTCTGGCGTTCTTTAGGAACAGCAAGTAGATGGGCGAACTCCGCTCGGTTACAACAGTTGAGTCGCATACCGAGGGAATGCCGACTCGAGTCGTCACATCTGGAATAGGTGTCATTCCAGGCGAGACGATGTTTGAAAAGCGTGCGTATTTTATGGAGCACATGGATCACCTTCGCCAATGGTTGATGTTCGAACCTCGCGGTCATAGTGCGATGAGCGGTGCAATTTTGCAGCCATCTACCCGTCCTGATGCTGATGTCGGAGTGGTTTACATCGAAGTGTCGGGTTGTTTGCCCATGTGCGGTCACGGCACAATCGGCGTGGCAACAGTCCTCGTTGAAAAGGGCTTAGTAAAAGTTGTCGAACCGGTTACTACCGTTCGCCTAGATACTCCTGCTGGTTTGGTCATCGTCGATGTCGCAGTCAAGGATGGTAAAGCCAAGAAGGTGACTCTGACCAATGTGCCATCTTTTTGCTACGCGCTGGATCAAGAGGTGGAAGTCGACGGCTTCGGGTCAGTGAAATATGACATGGCCTACGGAGGGAACTTTTACGCAATCGTTCCGATCGAAAGGGTTGGCCTTGAGTTTCGCCGCGAGAACGGTGCAAAGTTATTGGCAGCAGGTTTGGCGATCTCAAATGCGATCAACGAACAAAATCGCCCCATACATCCTGAAAATCCGGAGATTGCAGTCTGTCACCACGTAGATTTCATCTCGCCAGGGGAGAGAGGACCACTGCACTGGAAGAATGCGATGGCGATTCATCCTGGTTGGTTCGATCGCTCACCCTGTGGCACTGGCACCAGTGCGCGATTGGCCCAGATGGTCGCGCGTGGCCAATTCAAGGATGACGATGTCTTGCTTAATGAATCGTGGATTGGCTCGCATTTCGAAGGGCGCGTAAAAGAGCACACCCAAGTGGGCGACTTTGACGCGATCGTGCCTACTGTCACCGGTCGCGCTTGGGTAATGGGCGAGGCCGTTTGGACTTTGGAAACAGATGATCCATTTCCAAATGGATTTTTAGTCTAGTTCGAGGAGCAAAGTGAAATCGTTAGTAGCACATGGAGATGGCCGTCTAAGTCTCGAAGAATGCGCAGAAGTCGATTTACTGCCCAACGAGATACTGGTGGCGCCAATTGCCACCGGTGTTTGTGGTACCGATCTTGAGATTATCGACGGCAAAATTGATCCCGCTTTCGTAAAATACCCCATAGTGCTTGGCCATGAGTGGTGCGGACGCGTTGTCCAGGTGGGTTCCGCCGTTGGCTTGTTCGATTTGGGTGCAAGGGTTGTCACCGAAGGAATCATTCCTTGCGGAATTTGCGTCGAATGCGCGGCCGGGTACACAAATCGCTGTACCACGTACGACGAATTGGGATTTACCAGAGCTGGCGCCGCCGCCGAAGGCGTAGTTGTTAACGCTAAATTTGTGCATCTGATCGCCGACGGAGTCACGACCGAATCGGCAGTTCTAGTCGAGCCAACTGCGGTAGTTACTCAGGGCTTATTGAAAGTTCAACCCGCCAGAGGTGCAAAGGTTCTTGTCATTGGAGACGGAACAATTGGACTCATTGCCGCGCGAGTTGTGCACGCCTGGAATCCATCGTTGGTGCACATGCTGGGCCTCAAAGACGGCCAAGCTGCGCTGGCAAAAGAGGCAGGGGTCGATCTTTTTATGACCACATCACCTATAGATAAATACGATCTGATAATCGACGCCTCTGGCGCGAGTTCACGAATTTCTGAGGCAGTTCGACAACTAGTCCGGGGCGGATCGCTACTTCTTCTCGGATTCACTGGCCCTGAAGTAAATACGTCGATATCGGTTGACGACCTTGTCAACCGTGATCTTACGATTGCGGCATCTTTCGGCTATTCAAGAAAGGCCTGGGAGATGACAGTTGGTTTCTTGAATTCTGGAAAGTTGGATCTTACTTTTCTCGTCACTCACCGTTTTCGACTTGAAGAATTTCAGGAGGCAATTGATGCCTTGCGCGGAGCGCCTTCGCCGCGTGGCAAAATCATTTTTGAAATTGGAAAATGATGGGAATTCCATCTTCAATTTCTTAGAAGAGCTGAGCTGCAATTTCCTTAGGCAGGTTCTGATAAGCAACTGGCCTTAAGAAGCGAGTGATCGCGTGCAGGCCGACCGAAGTATGTATCGACGAAGTTGACGCAGGGTAAGGTCCGCCGTGTTGCTGTCCGACCGACACAGCGACGCCAGTTGGCCATGAATTCCACGCCAGACGCCCAACTTTCTTTGAGATGGCTCTGCACACCGAGACCGCATCTGCGTCGTCGGCAGATGCGAATACCGCTCCCGCAAGCGCACCTTCAAGCAGATCGATTACCGAAAGCAATTCGGGTAGAGATGAATAAGTAATCACGAGGCCAGTAGGACCGAAGCACTCAGTAGCAAGGGCTTCCACACTTGCGGCTACTTGCTCAACTGTTGTCTCGATAACTGCTGGCGCGGAATAAATTCCGTCGCCATCAGAGCTCTTGCCGGCCATGGGTCGAGATGCAAGAAGGTTCGAAAGTTTGGTGCGATTGGCATCGTGTGCACTCTTTGTCGACGGGCTCAAGAACGGAGAAGGGGATCGCTCGGCGATTTGGTACTCAATTTCAGAAATGACTGGAGAGTCTTTGGGGACAAAAAGAATGCTTGGATTTGTACAGAACTGACCGTTGCCGAGAAGCAGCGAATCCAGGTACGCCGAAGCGAATGTTTTTGGATCTGTAAGACCAGAAGCCAGCGCGACAACGGGGTTAACGCTCCCAAGTTCGCCGTAGAACGGGATCGGATTCTCTCTGGACTGAGCAATATCGAATAACGCCCGTCCGCCGCTTCTGGAACCCGTGAATGCACCAGCGCTCACGAGCTCAGATTTCAGGGCAACGACGCCGGCTTCTACTCCGTAGATCAGTGAGAAGACCCCTGACGGGAATCCTTGATCTGCAAAAACCTTGGCTGCAATATCAAAAACTCTTTTTGATGTCTGGGGATGAGAAGGGTGGGCCTTGGCGATAACGGCGCACCCAGCAGCCAACGCGGAGGCCGAATCGCCGCCCAGAACGCTAAAGGCGAAGGGAAAATTATTCGCTCCGAAGACAACGACTATTCCGATTGGGGAGAAAGCGCGGATCAACTCCGGATGACCTACGGGGACGGCCGCATCGACTGCCGCATCGACCTCGGGAGTAACAAATCGCCCCGTCATAATCGCCTTGGCAAATTCTCGAATCTGGAAACTGGTTCGGCCAACTTCTCCCGTCAATCGTGGGACTCCTAGGCCTGTTTCCAAGTCGGCGATCTCAACTAAAGCGTCAGAATTGAGATCTAGCGCATCGGCAATCGCGTTTAATGTCTCTGCTCGCTCGGTGATCGTTGCTTCCGACCACGCGTCAAAACCGATTTTGGCTTGAGCAAGGATGGCTTGCGTTTCGGCGGCGGAAGTATCGGCGAATTCTGGTCCGAATGCCTGGCCAGTGCGTGGATTAAGGGACTGCGATGACATGTATTTCCGCCGTTTCAGTACGAGTGGAGGTCTTGGGCAAAACCAGCAATTGAACCTAACAGATTCTCCAGTCCATTGGAATTTCAGCACTTTGAGTTGCATGGAAAATTCATGGATCGCTCCCATTGATTCCTCAGTTTGGACTGGTGTAATCGGCCGTATTGGGAGCGGGCATTTCTGCGTGTTCGCATTCGCTGAAAACTTAATCTGGACGGAGATGGCATGAAGAGAAATAGTGCACTGATAAAGGGCGGAACCATTTGTAGTCTCGGAACGCTTGTCTCGATAATCCCCTCGACACTTGGCCTATCGGCGGCCGTTGCAAGCCCGAGCATTAGTCCGACGATGCAGGCAAAAACTGTGGCATTTGTCGCGACCACCAAGCCCGTCTCTAAGAAGAAGACGGTTAAGAAGAAGTCGCTCGCGAAGAAGGTAAAGGTTAAGAAGGCAACAACGAAATCAGGTACTTTCGTAGGCCAAGCCGCGCAGACCCAATTCGGTCCAGTTCAGGTGGACGTGACCGTTAGCGCAGGTCGTATCACAAAGGTAACTACACCTATTTATCCAACTGGAACGTACCGCGACCAAGCAATCAATTCTCAAGCCATCCCGATGTTGGAACAAGAAGTTATGCAAGTACAGTCCTCGGCGATTCAAGGAATCGGTGGCGCTTCATACACATCGCAAGGTTTCTACACATCTCTGCTTTCCGCGCTCGCAAAGGCAGGACACAAGTAGGCGTTTCGCCAGGTTGCTGAGGGGCCTATTTCTTGGGTTTTTCTATCTGACCGATTAACCGTTTGAGTTGCGCGATTTCTTCGCGGAGGGCAATGTTGCCAGCTTTGGTCAATGAGACCCAAGTACGTGCACGCTTTCCTTCGTAGCCTTTTTCAACCGTAATCAACCCAGCGGATTCTAAAACGCTTATGTGTTGAGATAAGTTGCCTCCAGTTAGGTCAAGATTGGTGCGGAGGTAACCGAACTCAACGCGTCTTGCTTCGTGGGCGATCGCTAGAATTCCGAGACGGACTCGTTGATGGACGACGTCGTCGAGTTCGTTTGATGGATGAATTGTCATTTGGTTGGCCAACGCAAAGGTCTTTGGGTGATCGCAAATCCAATTCCCGCGAAGAGAAGAATTGTGCCTTGGATTATTAGTCGCGGCAGGAAATTCCAGTTGCTGGACTGGCTCACGTTCCATCCAAAACTAATTGGTATCAGCACTATCGCAAGATAGACGATAGCCATATAGAAAAGACGCCTATTGTGCTCGATCCATGCCAGCACCATTAGCGATACGCCAATTGCGAATGCTGGAGCGGCAATTCTGTGTATCAGGCCTAATGAGTGCTCCTGCATATGCAATCCCAGAATATTCACCTGCCCTAGCGGCAGGTGCACCGTCCAGTAGCCCATCGCTGTCACGATAACGACCACGTGAATTCCGGCAATCACGAAATTACGGATTCGCGTTTCAAGGCCTTGCGCATGTGCGCGACGGATGTAGAAAATCGAAATCCCAAAGTAAGCCACCACGAGTGCAATGGGCCAGTACCAGACACCCCAAACCGAGTAGACGTGGCAGACAAACCCTTGGCCCGTCGGAGCCCCACAGTTTGTGACATTACGTTGACTAAAACGAAGGATCGGGATTGCTAAAAAGGTGGCGGCTGAAAGCACGAAGAGGGGAAACCAGGTGGCCCGTTGATTTTGACGTACTCGCTCGATGAGTTCCTGGCTACTTGCTAAAAGTTGTCTGGCGTCTTTGCCTGAAGGGGCCGGATCGGTTGTCATAGCAATATGTTTGCATAGCAAACCATTTTGTGCAAGAGACAAACGAAGGCCCCCGATCGTTGGACCGGGGGCCTTCGATTTCCGGAAACCTATTAGCTCTTCTTGTTGTCCTTTGGACCCTTGCCAGGCTTGACTGGGGAAAGAACTGGCTTAACTGGAGCCACCGGACCGGCTGGCTTAACTGGAACTGGTGGCTTTACCAATTCCGCCGGCTTTGTTGGGCGAACTGGGGCGGCACCAAGGGCAGCAATGGCAGTTTTGAAAGCATTATTTGCCGCTTGAACTGCGGTCTGGTGGGCTGTAAGTGCTAGTTCTTCTGCAGCTGGCGTGTTGTTAGCGGCAATAGCTGCGAGGAAAGCTGCATCAGCGGCATCAATTGCTGCATCGCGAGTTGCTACAAGTGGCGCAACCTTTGCAACGTATGCGGCCTTCTGTGTTTGGTAGTTGGCGAGAGTGGCCTGCCAAGCGGCTTCGTAAGTCGCAACGGCCGTGGCCCAAGCTGCCTGGTACTTCCTCATTGTGGCTCGGTATGCGATGTTATTGACGAGAACTGCGACCTTGTATTGAGTCAAGGCAATTTTGTATGCGGCCAACTGTGCCTGGTACACCGAATTCGTTGTCGTAACGACGGGGCTTGGGGTTGGCGATGGTGTCGATTCATCAGCTCTTGCGGCTGTCATCGAACCCAGTATCAGACTTGAGGCCAACACTGTGACCGTTACAAGTTTCTTAGTTTTCATTTCATCCTCCTCGAAAAGGTGGGCTCGTTTGCCCTATGAGGAACCTTTACTCGCGACTTTGTGGAGACTCTGCGAAAACTCTCGGTAAAGTGTGCGGGTCTCTAGCAATTCTCAGAGAGGGATTTGAGTGCTGTCATGTTGGGATTAGATAGATCACAGCCAAGCGGGCTGTGATGAATGGAACTCCCGGTTAAAAGTTTCTCGGTATGTGGTACCAGTACTTTTGATTTATGAAATTGCGAAGCGCCGTCGTTGTATTGGTCAGTTCCTTCCTGCTTGCTAGTACGGGTCCAAGTTTTGCGGTCGATCCAACTCCGACGAGAGCCGATCAGGTCGCATCGATTCAAAGCCAATACAACCCACTCTTCGATGCTCAGTACGCCAGACTCTTAGTCCTTAAAAAGAAGACGGTTTACGACGCCGCCAACCTCCCCATTGTTAAAGCTGTGTTGGTGGATTTCCTAGGGGTGAGGAAATCGATCAATTCGGATTTGGCTAGTGCCACCGCAGACCTGGAGACAGTGAAGGCATACGCCGAGGAGGAGACTGGCGAGTTCAGCAATACCGTGTATCTTCTCGAAACCCAGGTTGCCAAAAACAAGACCATTACCTGCGTAAAAGGCAAAGTCGTGAAGAAGATTTCCGCTCCAGCACCAAAGTGCGCAAAAGGTTTCAAGAAGAAGTAAAACAAATTCAAAACTCGCCGTTGCTATCGGGGATTAATAAAGCTCCCGAGTGCGGCAACGCAAAGGAGTGACCGGTACTTGCATTGGGACCAAGGTGACGTCTTCTTTTATTGGAAGTGTTACACGTCGGATGCCACATTTGAGCAAGGCGTGCTTGCCAACCCGTGGGAATGCGATGGATACTCGGCTCCAGCAGAACAACAATCAGTCAATTTCAAATACCAAAAATAATTCTGCTCCTAGGATTTTCTGAGCATTTTTCGTATCTGCTCTAACGCAGTTTTGACTCGCGCTTCATACCCATGAGATGTCGGGTGGTAATACTCTGTCCCCACTAGAGCGTCGGGCAAATATTGCTGTTGTGCGACTCCGAGTTCTTCATCATGCGGGTATATGTAGGAAGATCTATCTCGCGTTGCTTTAATCTGGCTATCGCGAAGTGCGCCGGAGTTCTGGTCCCGTAAATGCGCGGGCACGGGTCCACCCTTGGACGCCCGCAAATCTGCAATCGCAGATTCGATTCCAAGGTATGCCGCATTGGATTTTGGTGCACATGCGAGGTATGTAACGGCTTCGGCGAGAATGATTCTTGCCTCAGGCATTCCCACGAACGCGACCGCTTGGGCTGCCGCGACAGCCAAGCCAAGCGCACCCGGATCCGCGATACCAATGTCTTCACTAGCACTAATCATCACTCGTCTTGCGATGAAGCGAGGATCTTCGCCAGATTCCAGCATTCTCGCCAAGTAATGCAATGAGGCATCTACGTCAGAGCCTCTTATGCTTTTTATGAATGCACTTGCGACGTCGTAATGGGTATCTCCGTCTCGATCGTAGTTTTCAATGACGCGGTCCACGGCCTTGCCTAAGACCTCGACCGTAATTTCGCCACTCGCTGCTGCACCGGCGGCTGCTTCAAGATAGGTGAGTGCCCGGCGTGCGTCTCCTGCCGCGAGACGAACGAGTGAGTCCTTGGCCTGCTCCGAAATTGTCACCTCGTTATTTAGGCCACGATTGTTGGTGATCGCACGATCTATAAGGCCTGCTATTTCAGCATCAGAGATGGCGCGAAGGGTTAAAACAATAGAGCGCGAGAGCAGTGGCGAGATGATTGAAAAGGACGGATTCTCTGTGGTTGCTGCAACTAGCGTCACCCATCGATTTTCAACCCCGGGAAGCAACGCGTCCTGTTGCGCTTTAGAGAAACGGTGGACTTCATCAATGAAGAGAACCGTTTCCTTTGAATTTTCTGCTCGCCTTTTTTCTGCTTGCATTAATACTTCACGAACCTGAGCGACGCCCGAGCTCACAGCTGAGAGCTCGACAAATACGCGCGAGGCCGAATGCGCAATCATTTTGGCAAGGGTGGTCTTGCCACTTCCTGGAGGGCCATAAAGAAGAACGCTTGAAATGTGTTTTTCTTCGCCTTCTATCAAACGCATGAGAGGCGAACCTGGTTGGAGGAGATGTTTTTGGCCAAGTAAGTCGGCAACATTGGTAGGGCGCAGTCTGACCGCTAGAGGTGCCCTCATATCACCGCCGGATCCGGCGTCCATGTCCATCCGAACATTCTAAGTGAATTCCGTGAATTGCCTTCTGTCCTCTAATTTGAAGAAGGAGAGTCATTTTTCGAAACACTAAGCGCAGTGCCAATAAAGCTAGAACCCAGCGGAAATAGTGGCAAAAGGCAGGCATTGAGCGCGTGGTAAACATCTGGTTTTCCCGGCCAAGTACCTTCAACAACTCTCAGGTCCGGACCAAGTTCGTGAAACCACGAGCCGCGAACTTTATCGATCACGTGCGTATCGATATAGCGCCACCATGAGTCATAGTCTTGAAGAAATCTGGATTCCCCGGTCACTCTCCAAAGGGTGTAGGCGGTCATTACCGCCTCGGCTGCAACCCAGTGCATTCGGGAACGCACCACAGGCTTCTTATCCCAATCGATCGTGTAAATGAATCCATCGCTACCGTCGACTCTCCAACCGTACTTTTTCGCGGTGTCATAGAGAGAGACGGCGGCCGAATTGATCCAAGAGAGATCCTCGTTGGATCCCGCCATTTGCATTTCTAAATGAAGGATCAGTCTGGACCACTCAAAAAGGTGGCCGATAGTGACTCCGTAAGGTCGGAAAGGGTCGGCTGGATTCTCAATATTGAAATCCTTGAGGATCTGCCACTTCTCGTCGTAGTGCTCTGGTAACAGCCAGTTATTTCCCTGCGCGAATTGAGTTACGGTCCTCTTACAAATTGCGTAAGCACGGTCTCGATACTTGACCTCACCTGTTACGTCAAAGGCCGCACAGAGTGCCTCCACGGCATGCATATTGGCATTGATGCCTCGATAGGTATCCAATACGTTGAACGAAATGTCCCAACTGTTGTTCATCATCATATATTCGGGATCCCAGTAATACTTGTCGATCAACGAATCGATCGATGTGAATAATTCAATCGCGCGTGGGCTGCCTACGGCCTTTGCTGTAGTAGCTGCAAGGAGAACAAACATTTGGTCGTAGGCCAGTTTGTCTCCCGAAATTGGCGCACCATCTAATCGGATGGCGTTGAAATAGCCATCGTTATCTCTATCTTTGAAGAGAGAAAATATGGAATTAACACCGTGATCAACTAAATCCAATGAGTCAGAGAGATCCAGAAGGTGGGCTAAGCCGAATACTTGCGTCATCCGTGCCTGGATGTAGACCTCTCGAGGTTTAGAAGAATCGACTTGCCCTCTTGAATTCAAGTAACCAAAGCCACCATCTCTCGAAACGGAACCTCGAGCGAATTTAATGAGTGAGAGAGCCTGATTCTTCAGGAAAGTTTCTCCGAAATTGGTCAGACCCGTTTCATCAAGGGGAGTGTTGGTCGATTCGTTATTCACTTTTCAATTTCTCCAACCTTTATGACTTTGTTAGTCTTTGAAAAGAATCCTGCGCTGGATCTTCCATGATTTTTCGAACTTCCTGGGCGCACCGACAAGCCTTCGCAATCTTCTCGGCCCATTTCAAAGCATCTTCCACCGATTCAACACAATAACTGTAAATCCACCAATATGTACTTTGGTGCTAAATCTAGTAACCCCTACGATCGTCCTACAACTGGGGGCACAAATTTACGCATTTCCTCTGTTGGGGCCCGTAAAAAATCCAAATCGCAACCCTCATCGGCCTGCAGGACATGGGATTGGTAAAGTGCTGGCCAACCTCGCAAGTGTTTGTAATATCTTGGTAGCCAAGCCTTCCTTCGTTCCTCTAATTCTTGCTCGCTAATCTGTAAATTAAGGGTTCCGTTAGAAACATTGAGCTCTATCATGTCGCCATCACGGACGAGATCGATAGCGCCGCCAATGGCTCCTTCTGGTGAGACATGAAGAACGCATGTACCAAATGAAGTCCCGCTCATCCGAGAATCCGTGATACGTACCATATCGACGACACCTTCGGCGGCAAGTTTCTTAGGAATAGGAATCATTCCCCATTCGGGCATTCCTGGAACTCCGACGGCACCGCAACCCGTGAGAACCAAGACAGTGTCTTTCGATACCGCCAAATCCGGGTCGTCAATTCTCTCATGCATATCCGAATACCCTCGGAAAACTATCGCTGGTCCAATGTGATTCAACAGGTCAGATGAGGCGGCAGATACTTTGATTACGGCGCCATTCTCCGCCAGATTCCCCGAAACCACTTCGAAGGCACCGGTAGCCTGAAGGGGATTATTTATTGAGCGAATTGCCATGCTAGATCTGTTCTTTTGCGCAATTTGTTGCCCGAGAGTTTCTCCTGTTAATGTCTTTGCATCGAGTTCAAGAAGTGCTTGCATCTCGAATGCAAGAGCAGGCAATCCACCGGCTTGGTGGAAGTCTTGAATAAGCCCGCGACCAGAAGGTTCAACATCAGCGAGAACGGGAATATTTTTGCCCAACTCAGCGATGTCGCCAAGCGTTAATTGCCCACCGATGCGCCCGGAGATCGCGATTAAATGAATCAGGGCATTTGTTGATCCCCCACAAGCTTGTAGTACGCGAACTGCGTTGCGGAATGCCTTCGGCGTCATAATGTCAGAAGGCAGAATCTGCTCTTTAACCATTTTCACAATTTCAACACCAGAGTTAAATGCAGCCTCTCGACGTGCGGGATCTCCTTCTGGAATTGTTGAAGTCCCAGGAAGCGTCATTCCCAGGGCTTCCACCATGAGGGCAACTGACGATGCAGTACCCATTGTGTTGCACGCACCTAACCCACAGTTAAGACAGTCTTCAAATTCGTGCCAAGCTTCTTGAGAGATCTTTTGAGCACGAAAATCCGCCCACATTCGCCAAAGATCTGTACCGGTGCCGATCCGCTTTCCTTTGTACATTGCTGCAGGTCTGGCGCCTGCGGTAAACATCACTGTCGGAAGGTTTGAACTTGCAGCACCCATGAGTGCGCCAGGCACACTTTTATCGCAATTAGCCAGCAGTACGACCCCATCAACTGGATATGAGCGTAGATATTCTTCGACCTCCATGGAGAGCAGGTTGCGATATAGCATCGCCGAAGGTTTCATCAAGTCCTCGCCAAGTGACATTACGGGGAAAACCATTGGGATTCCACCAGATTTTAGGATGCCGGCTTTGATGTCATCGATGTAATTGCGCAAGGGAAGATTGCATGGGTTGAGTTCACTTGATGAATCGGCAATACCGATTATCGGTCGCTCATTGTTAGGTTCAAGTTCATAGCCAACGGATGCCATTACAACGCGGTGAGAGAGCGCAACTTCGTCATTGCCCGCGAACCATTCGCCACTTCGCAAGATATGTTTAGACTTCATAGGTTGAACTCCTGTCCCCGTTAACTTTTCGCGAGATTCATTGCAACTTGATTGAGAAGCACAGGTGGCAAACTCTGAAAAGTGACTGGCCGCAAGAAACGTGTGATTGCCGACAAGCCGACCGAGGTATGTAATGGTGCCGTTGATGCCGGATAGGGGCCACCGTGATGCTGTCCCGCGGTGACCGCGACCCCGGTGGGCCAGGCATTCCAGGCAACTCTTCCAACTTTGCCGGCTAATGCTCTTCCTGCAACCATGGCATCGGCGTCATCGGAATCTCCGAAAAGTGATCCTACGAGCGCTCCATCCATCTTCATTACCAAATCGATCACTTCAGAGATGCTTGTGTAGGTCAAGATGAGACCGGTCGGTCCAAAGCATTCGATGGTCAAGGCAGATATGTTTGCCAATAAGTGCTCAACAGTTGAAAGAAAAATCATAGGGGCGGAATAGAAACCGGCACCCTCTTTTCCTTGTCCTGACAGTATTTTTGGTGATATTAATACTCGTAGATCCTCGCGGTTCTTGTCGTGCAACGTTTTTGTCGCTTGGCTCAGAAAAGGCGATGGAACACGGTCAATAATTTGCGTCTCAATCTCGGCACTTAAGGCGGAATCTTTTGGAATAAACATGACGCTTGGGTTCGTGCAGAACTG
The DNA here is from genome assembly GCA_023252155.1 of Actinomycetes bacterium. GTDB lineage: Bacteria > Actinomycetota > Actinomycetes > Nanopelagicales > Nanopelagicaceae > QYPT01. The sequence goes on from JAHEXJ010000005.1 coordinate 36,485, forward strand.
GCCGTTTCCCATTAACAGTGAATCGAGATAGGCGCACGCGAATACTTTTGGATCGGCAATTGAAGAACGCAACACGATTACAGGATTGACGCTTCCTAATTCTCCATAGAAAGGGATGGGATTTTTACGCGCGGTTGAAATGTCAAAAAGTGCCCTGCCCCCATGTTTTGACCCGGTGAACGCCCCTGCTTGAACTCGTTCATCCCTTAGTAACATCTGCCCCGATTCGACTCCGTGGACTAATGCCAAAGTACCCTTTGGAGCCCCGGCATCGACCATGGCTTTATTCGCGATTTCATACGTGCGAAGGGACGTTTGGGGATGTGCTGGATGAGCTTTGACTATCACGGAGCAACCTGCTGCAAGTGCACTAGACGTGTCTCCACCGAGCACGCTGAACGCAAAGGGGAAATTACTCGCACCGAAAACCGCGACGATGCCTATAGGTACAAGAGTCCTGACGAATTGCGGATGTCCTTGAGGCACTGGTAATTCAACGGCAGAATCAACCAGCGGTGCAATGAGATCACCAGCCTGAATCGCATTTGCAAATTCTCTAATTTGAAAGGCTGTTCGCCCTATTTCCCCAGTTAATCGAATTTCTCCCAGACCGGTTTCTAAGTCAGAAATCTTAACGAGTTCCTCTATGTTCTCCTCCAGAGCATTTGCGATCGAATGCAAGCAGTTGGCACGAAACGAAGGCGACCTGGTTGACCAAATCTGCAGGCTGGTTTGAGAGAGTGTAATTATTTCATCAAGTTCGATGGAAGTTGTTTCGGGAATGACGGGACCGAATTTTTCATTAGTACGCGGGTTGACCGACTGAATCGTCATACACATCCCTTTCAAAAAGAAGACGCTGCTTGAATTGCGCAGACCATAGCGTAATTACGGGCGCGTGCCGAAAAAACTGTTGGGAAAAGATTACGAAAAGGGAGAAGATTCATGTGAGTTTCGAATTTCCGCGTAGGGAGAACCGCCTAGATCTAGCGAGAGCTCGTCCGCATAACGTCGCACAATGATTCCAAATTCGGCCACTGAATCTGCACGTATTTCTTGTTTAAGGCTTGTAATGCTGATAGCGCCAGCGCACTTGCCTCCGTGTCCCCATACACTCGCCCCGATGCAGAGCACACCGAGTGTGTCTTCCTCGTCATCAACGGCGTAACCTCGATCAGCAATGCGTCCTAATTCGAGCAACAGATTGTCGACGTCACGAATGGTATTTGGGGTGCGAAGAGGCAATCCATTTTTTTCAACGATCTCACGCACCTCGTCCGCAGGAAGCGTGGCAAGAATCGCTTTTCCGACGCCTGTAGCGTGTGGAAGTTCTTGCAAACCGAGGAAAGACGCGATGCGAATTGTTCCTGGTCCATCCACTTTGCCGATGGAGATGGCATAGCCATCATTAAGGATCGCTGCACGAGAGGTGAGTCCGGTTTCGGCGGTAAGTTTTCGTAGAACCGGCATTGCAAGATCACGTAAAACAGTTTCGGAAACAACCTGATCACCCAAGCGCGCAAAAGCCATTCCAAGACGATAACGACGCGATGCGCCACTTCCGTGATCAGCTAGATATCTACGAGCCAACAAGGTCTGCAAAATGCTAAATGTTGCGCTTTTAGACAGTTCTAGAGCCCGAGCGACTTCAGAGCCGCTCATCCCCTCGGGTCCGGCTTTCGATAATGCGTCCACGATATCTAGGGCGCGTTCCAAGCTCTTCACTCGGTATCTTTCATTCGGTATCTTGTTCGGTATCACAGAACGCATCTTGCACGTTAAAGGCTGCTCCGTCAAGCATCTCTCTCGTTTACGCTTGAATGGTTGAAAAAACATTTCCAGAAAAGTATTGACACCTTTAAAATGACATGACAGGGTATGCCAACTTTCCGCATAGCGTTCGGTAGTTCCGAACACCAGAGAATGAGGGGATGTATTTATGCTTCAAAGTCATCGACGAATCGCATTACTCTTTGTTGGGGCTACTGTTTTACTTACCGCCGCTTGTTCGAACGGTGGTCCTTCGGCTTCCTCAAGTGCCTCAACGCAGTCCCATTCTGTTGCCGCCGCAGTTCTGACACACAAATTCGCCTGGGGAGACTTCACCCTCGCCTCGCGAATTGTCGACAAACTCAAGGCAGGGCAGAAGATCAACATTATTGACGATATTCAAGGCACTGCCCTTCCAATCATGGGGGCCGAGATGCGCATTGGAATGCAACGCGGCTGTGACAAAGAACAGAGCCGCCTAGGTATCAATTGCCGCTTGACCGGTCCAGTCACCACCAATGCAGGTGCACAATTGGCTGAACTTGAAACTCTTCTCAATGGAAATCAAGTGGACTGCCTAGCTCTTCAGTCACCATTGCCAGACCAGTATGTCGACGTCATCAACAAGTACGTCGCCGCTGGAATTCCAGTATTTACATTCAACAATGACGTACCGAATTCAAAGCGATTCGCATTTTATGCATTGAGCGAAAAGCAAGCTGGTGCCATTAACGGAGCGCAGACTGCGCAACTGGTTAAAGCCAAGGGCTTGAAAATCGATACGATCGCGATGGGTAGTGGTCAACCAAGCGGCCCATGGGCCCAGAACAGAATGGCTGGATTTGAAGAAGGGTATAAATCAGTCTTCCCGAATGCCAAATTCTTCAACGACAGCAAGAGTGGCATCCCCACCGGCGATAACTTCACCACACAGGAAGTTCTCAATTCGGTTGGTCCGTTCCTACAAGCTCACCCTAACGTGAACCTCTTCTTCCATACCGATCAAGGAGTCGAAGGAGTAGGCATCATTATCCAAAATCAGAAACTTTCTGGAAAAGTCTGGACTTCCGGCTTCAATGTCAGCGGTCCTATTCTTGATTCAATTGACGCAGGAAACACTTTGGTCACAATTGATCAAGGGTTTGACAACCAGGCGGAAGCGCCAGTCAGCGCGTGTGTCGATTACCTCACTACAGGAACAGTTCCTGCAGATCCATTGCAGTTTCTAAAGCCGATTGTAATTACAAAGGCCGGCGGAACTGGTTTGCAGACGCCAGCTGAAGCTCGAGTTCGTTTGCAACAGGCTACGACAAAGTAACAAAGATGCAAGAAGGACCTGCGGTTGATTCGAGACAACCGCAGGTCTCATCTCCCCACTTGAAAGGTTGAAAATCATGGCTTCGATTAAAGTTGAGAGTCCCGGGAAGCGTAAACGCGGCCTTGCCCTCGACCAGCTTCGAACGGTGGGACTAGTCCTAGCAATCGTTCTTTCTGGACTTGTCTTTCAATCTCAGCGTTCGGCATTCTTCAGCAGTGAGAATGTATTGACACTTTTGCGGTCAATGTCCTCGCTAGGAATTATGGCCTTCGCGCAGATGCTAGTGATACTTCTCGGCGAGATAGATCTATCGGTGGGCGCCATATACGGTCTTTCGGCTACCACGTTGGCCGTTCTCTGGTTGGGCGGAGGGGCTTTACCATTTCACGTCCCATTCATTTTTGCCCTAATGGCCGCTTTACTAGTGGCTGTCGCAATAGGTGCTGCAAATGCATTTCTTACAAGTGTCGTCAAAATCCCGTCTTTTATTGCAACGCTCGGGTTTCTCAGTCTCGCTCAGGGCTCAGAATTACTCTTGAGCAATGCATCAACATTTAATCCGGCGTATAACACGCCATTGCCATCCCGTGGAGAATTAAGATTTTTTCACATTCTCGGTGGCTCTCAACTTCCCCTTGGAATTCCGATTCAGGTCGGGTGGCTTGCTGCAATGCTTTGCTTATTCTTATTCTTGCGCCACCGAACGTTATTTGGATTTCGGCTTGTCGCGATAGGAGGGAATCCGACCGCTGCTGAGATTGCTCGTCTTCCCATTCGAAAATATAAGTTTGTCGTGTTTATTTTGTCCGCTCTGATGGCAGCACTTGCCGGCATTCTAGATTTTTCGTATGTGGGCTCCGTCGGACCGAACTCTGGTGGATCCTTGGTTTTCCCCGTTATCGCTGCTGTGGTTATTGGCGGAGCGAGTCTTAATGGGGGATGGGGAACGATTCCAGGGACTCTCTTAGGTGCGACTCTTCTGGCAGTTCTAGCAAATGGGCTCGCTCTCCTTGGCGTGGGTGCATTTGCGCAACTTCTCTTCGTTGGTTTCGTGACCATCGGCGCGGTTACCCTGGACAGAGTAACTCGACAGTTGGCGAACAGACGATCAAGCCGTGTGACCAAGTGACCGTGGTGGAAGTCCGAGGCGCACATAAGCGCTTCAAAAATACACGTGCCCTTGATGGTGTTGATCTCACTTTAAAATCCGGGGAAATTCTCGGAATCGCCGGACCGAACGGCGCTGGGAAAAGCACCCTTACCCGTGTGCTCTCTGGTGAAGAAATTCTGGACTCCGGAGAGATTCGCATTGACGGAGAAATATTGTCCTTGGATCGTATTAGCGAACTAGTGGCGGTAGTCCACCAAGAACCTCAGGTGTGGCTGAATCTGACGGTGGCCCAAAACCTCATGGTCGGTAACGAAAATTCAAAATTAACACCACCATCAATATCCGCTGAGCAGTTGGAAGTCCTTAATCGAATCGGCATTTCGAATATCGCTTCCGTGCTGCTTGCAGATTGCTCTCTCGCTGTGAGGCAACGGGTAGAGATTGCGCGTGCTCTTGTACGAGATGCGCGAGTGATACTTCTTGATGAGCCAAATTCAGCTTTGACCGATGATGAGTCTCAAGCCCTCTTTCTTTTTATGCACGAATTGGCCGCTGCTGGTCACGTGGTGGCGCTTGTCACCCATCGGCTTGCAGAACTAGTTAAGCACTGCAGCCGAGTTGTTGTAATTCGAGATGGCCGAGTTGCCGTCGAATTGACGGGGGCTCAACTCACCGAATCTGCGATTGCGGGCGAACTTGTTGCGGGAGAACAAGGGAAAGCCATAAGTCGCAAGTCTGCTTCAGATTCTCTAATACGAAGAAAGACATTGATTTCGACAAGTCGATGGTCTGATGCTCAGGGATCGTTTTCGAACATCTCCTTAGAAGTCACGCAGGCAGAGATAGTCGCCATTGTGGGGGTCGAAGGTTCTGGTGGTAGAGAAATGGTTTCCGCTCTTGGAGGGATGCGTTCGTACAGCGGGGAAATAACGATCGCTGATCTGGAGGATAAGGGCGATAATCACACGCAGATTGCTTATCTGTCTGCCAATCGCACGGAAATGCTCTTTCACAACATGACGGTTGGCGATAACTTGGTGTTACGTCTAAAGGATCCCATAATTGCAAACCGATTTGGTTGGTTGCGAAAAGGCAATATCCATTCGCAGGCCACCGAACTTGTAAATAAATATTCGATTCGAACCGACGGGGTTGAGCAGATGCTCACCTCGTTGAGTGGCGGAAATCAACAAAAAGTTGCCATCGCGGCCGCGATGGCTTCAAATCCATCACTTCTGTTGGTCGAAGAACCTACTCGAGGAGTCGACGTGGGGAGCAAGCGAGAGATTTACCAAATGCTTCGTGAATACGCAGATCGCGGTCGAGCAGTGATTGTATTTTGTACGGAAGCGCCTGAAGCATTTGAATTGGCTGATCGCGTGATAGTTATTCAGCGTGGCGCATGTCGCGATACTTTAAGACCCAGTGACTTTCCTGACATCTTTTCTTTCGCAAGTGCTTTGGCAAAACTTGAATTAATCGACGTAGCGGAACACTACTCAAATAAGTCGGCTGTTCTTTCACCGCCGCTTTCTTCGAATGAAAGGGATAATCTGGCGTGAACAAAGAGATACGTTGGCGAATTGGCATGGATACCGGTGGGACTTTCACTGACTTGGTGGCGTTGTCCGATTCCGGCGAAATGCGACTCGCTAAAGTTAGTTCGACACCCCATAATCCAGCCGAAGCGGTTTTTGTGGCGTTAAGGGACTCCAAGGTGAATCTAACTGATCAGTTAGATGATTTTGTTCTAGGGACCACGATTGCCACCAATGCCGTAATTATGAGAAGTGGTGCGCCAGTAATATTGCTCACGACAGAGGGTTTCGAGGATGTCCTCTATATACAGCGGATTGATCGTCCCGGACGTTATGACTTGCAGTGGGTTAAATCTGATCCGTACGCCAATCGTCAATTTACGATCGGTGTTCAAGAGCGCGTTCTTGCTGACGGGCAGATACGAAAGGAACTCACTCAATCTGAGATCGAGAGGGTAGTCACACGGATTAGAGAGTTCTTGCGGATTGAACCAGAGGCGGCAATTGCTGTCTCATACCTCTTTAGTTACGTGAACCCGGAACATGAACGACGAACTGCCGATAGATTACGTGCAGAATTTCCAGACACTCCTATTTCGTTATCGAGTGAAGTGTCACCCGTCTGGCGCGAGTACGAGCGAACAGCTACTACTGCGATGGACGCCTACGTAAGTTCCATGGTGGGCAGATTTGCAAAGGAACTTGAACAAGGCTTAAGCGTCGAAAGAGTTGGCGGCTGGCATGCGCTCATGAAATCCAACGGTGGCCAAGTGCCTCTTAGCCATTCTGCAAAGCGTCCAATTGAATTGGTACTTTCTGGTTTAGCGGGCGGCATGATTGCCGGAGCGTATTGGGCCAAGGCTGTTGGCTCCACAAAGGCAGTTACGCTGGATATGGGTGGCACTAGCGCAGATGTTGGTGTTGTCGTAGATGGTCATTTGCAATACACAGGTCTATTCGAAGTCGAGTGGGGCCTGCCGATTGCCGTTCCCATCATTGATGTGTCCACTATTGGTGCCGGTGGTAGTTCGATTGCATCGATGGGCGCGGACGGGTTGCTTCATGTTGGTCCTGCAAGCGCAGGCGCAGACCCAGGCCCAGCATGTTACGGACGCGGCGGCGTTAATGCCACGGTGACGGATGCGAATGTGGTCATGGGGCGGTTGCATCCTGAACATTTCTTAAATGGCGATTTACTCCTTGATTCCCAACGTGCAAGGGCAAGCATTGACTCTCTTGCTACCGAGCTAAACCTTGATGTTGACGATACTGCCGATGCGATCCTTTCTCTTGCGGTGGAGAACATGGCCGGTGCAGTTCGTTTGGTAACGGTGGATCGCGGACACGACTATCGAGAATTTGATTTGGTTGCATTTGGAGGTGCGGGCCCACTGCACGCCGTGGAAATCGCCAAGCGAATGGGAATGCGGAGAGTGATTATTCCTCCAACTCCAGGTCTCGTTTCTGCATTCGGTTCAATCATTGCCGATCAGAGAGTTGATCGTCGCACCACTGTGGTTCGCCGCCTAGATCAACCAGACGCTCTCAAGCTGCCAGACATTCTTGCCAAGCTCGCTACTGAGGTTCACGATGAGTTATCTCTTCAGAGGCGAGCTGATGAACGTGGTGAAATCGTGGTCACGACATATGTTTCATGCCGATACCTTGGCCAGAATTATGAGCAGGAGATTAGGACATATAGAGGCCGTCATGATCAATCATTTGAATCAATGCTTCCGATTGATCCATCGGCACCCAATTTTGTAGATCGACTCTCAGACATGTTTCATGCGGCGCATCTTCGTGCATATGGATATGAGATGCGAGATCAAGTTATTCAATCGGTCTACGTGGCGGCTACGGCAACAATTGCGAGTAGTTCGGTGCAATTCGTTCCCTATGGCGCGGGTGTCGACAAACCCAATCTTGTTAATCGCTCATTACTTACCGCTCCTGGTACTTGGGCTGATGCCGTCGTTGTAGATCGTAATGATCTTCGGCCAGGTTTCACTTTGGACGGTCCGGCCGTAGTGGAGGAATCGAACTCAACTACTTACGTTCCTCCCGGATATGTACTTGAAGTCGATTCAACTTACTGCCTCATTATCAATTCGCAAATTGCTCCCACAGTAAGGACTAACTCGTGAAAACTATGAAGATGTCGACTGAAGTCAACAAAATCACATTGACACTTATTCATCGCCAGCTTGTGAACATATGTGATGAGATGGCAGTGTCAATGATGCGAACGGCATACTCGCCGATTTTTTCCGAGGGGTTAGATTTTTCGACGTTGATTCTTGATCGCGAAGGGCACCTGATCGCAAATGCAGGTTTGAACCCGTCCATGCTTGGTGCTTCTCTCTATGCTGCGACTTGGATCGTGCGTGAAGTGGGCGCAGAGAATTTCGTTGAAGGCGATGTGTACGTCCATAACGATCCATATCGTGGTGGTAGTCATATGCCTGAGCACATGATGGTGATGCCAGTTTTTGAGTCCGGAGTGCTCGTTGCCTTCATCGGCAATATTGCACACATGGCTGAGATCGGTGGAATGGCCCCTGGATCATTCGCCGCGACAGCTACAGACGTTTATCAAGAAGGACTCAGATTGCCTCCCGTGCTTCTTTATCGCAACGGCGAACCGGTGCAGGATATTTGGCGCATCATCTTGTCGAACCACCGCACTCCCAAGGACTCGTGGGGTGACTTACATGCTATGTATGGTTCTCTCAAGATAGGTAGGCGCCGATTACTTCAAATGTTTGAAGATCGAACACCCGAAGTGGTAACGCAAGTGTTCTCTGACATTCAGGACTACACCGAGAAGGGCTTACGAGAAAAAATTAGAGCTCTTCCAGATGGCGTTTACTACGGCGAAGAGTGGTTTGAGGACGATGGAATTACGGCAGTACCAATTGGCGTCAGGCTTAGTCTGATTGTTGATGGCGATGAAATCATTTTTGACTTTACCCGATCAGATCCGCAAGCCAACGGTCCAATCAATGCGCCATATGTAGTCACGATGTCGGCATCGCTGAACGCCTTGCTTTACATGATCGGGGGAGACCTGCCCGTAAACGCCGGTTTAAATCGTCCGGTGCGAATTGTGACCAAGGCGGGCACGGTTTGTTGTGTTCGACTTCCTGGATCCTGCGTTGGAGGTCAGACCGAGTACCAACCAAGAATCATGGAGATGATTATGGGCAGGGTATTCGGGCAAATCTTGCCAGAATTGACTACTGCCGCCAGCGGCAACACATCATTGAACTTCCTTTTCGGTGGACTAGATCCGAGGACTGGCGATTACTACGCCCATTACCATTTTGAGGCAACTGGTTGGGGAGGTAGAGCCCTTACGGATGGAAATAACGCCACAATGCCTCCGCACGCCAATTGTCGCAATACTCCGGTTGAAATCTTCGAGAGCCGATGGCCATGGATTCATGAGAAGTACACATTAGCTAGGCAAGAGGTGGGTCATGGTGAGCACCGTGGCGGTTCTGGAGTAGTGCGGATTATTGAAGTTGCCGCAGAAACAATTACCGTGAGCGCGCTTTCTGACCGTGCGAGTCAACCACCCTGGGGTGCCTTTGGGGGAGGAGACGGAAGTCTTACGCGCATTGACATAAGTCCATCAGGCTCGACGGATTTTGTAAGTTTTCAATCGCACTTCAACTTGGTAAGTCCGACAAAATTCACCAATATTCGCCTTCATCGTGGAGATCGAGTTCGTCTCACATCTCCTTCGGGCGGGGGATATGGATTCCCAGAGAAGCGCGAACCGGAACTAGTTGCGCTGGATGTTCAAGACGGGTACATCACTCGCGAGCAGGCCGCATCCATCTACCAAGTTATCTTGGACGAAAACGGCCGTCCAAACGACATTTCAACAGCGACCATTCGAAAGGAGCGCGCGCGATGAGTTGGGTCGAACTGCGAAAACCATGGCATGACACCAGTGTTGATTATTGCGATGTCTGCGGCAATTTGCTTATTCACGAGTACTGGGAGTTCAACGCCGGGGGAGAGATCATGCGTGCGTGTCGTGAAGACGATGAGCAACTTTGGGCTCGTCTCGAAACTTTCCGCGCGACTTACCCGTCAACGACCGAGAATTCTATTTATCGTGCTCGGCTAACTGATACCAAATTTCCCCAAGCGAAGGAGTGAATGTCATGTTGAAAAGTCCACTCGATGTTCCAATATTTCCTTACCAACATGGCGTACCAGTGAGTTCGGGGCATTTTGCCGATGGTGCGCATTTTCGCATCGAAATTCCTAGCGTCGAAGGTCCAGCAGTAATGGAAGCGGCACTCGATGCCGCACGGAAGCACAACGTGACGATCAACCGTGTATCGCAAGGTTCAGGTGCGATGTTGATGAAGAATTCCGAACTCTCCGACATGGCTGCCTTAGGCAGAGAAAATGGAATTGAGGTCTGTCTGTTTGTTGGTCCGCGTGAGTCATTTGATATCGGAGTCAGCGCGCATTCTTCTGGTGGAGTTGGCTTGTCTGGTCAACTAAGGGGGATCCGTCAACTCTCATACGGTGTTGAAGACGTGATTCGCGCTATTGAAACTGGTATTCGAAGTTTTCTCATTCCTGACATCGGTTTGCTCGCCATCTTGGCGGGAATGCAACGAGCGGGCGCGATACCTATCGAATGCGTATGGAAGATGAGCGTGGCTTTAGCCCCCTCAAACCCAGCTGCCATTCGAGTTCTTGCCGATCTCGGCGCAACAACGGTTAATGTGCCTTCAGATATGTCTTTTGCAGATCTCGCTGAAATGAGAGCTGCCGTCGACCTGCCTATCGATCTCTACGTCGAAGCTCCGGACAGTCTTGGCGGTGTAGTTCGTGGACATGAAATCGCTGATCTCGTCGCGATTGGTGCGCCGTTGTATGCGAAGTTTGGTCTTCGAAACGCCCGGGATGTATATCCGGTCGCGGACCATAATCTAATGGAAGCGAGTATGAATGTACGCGCCAAAGTTGCTCGCGCTGCTGTTGCTCTTGAGTGGCTTGCAAGATCTGGAAGCGATGCGATCCAATCAAAGCCTTTTGCTTTAGGGCTAGCCGTACCGCGTTAACACGTTCATCAAGGTGCAAATCGCCCCGACGAAAATCTACCGGGGCGATTCACACCTTGAATAGTGCGTAGGTTTTTAGAAATGCAAGGCGTTAGTGACTACGTCTTGCTGATTAGCTGGGAGTCCATTGAAATTGGTTCCGTAGAACCAATATACATTTTGGGTGTTGTTGGAGTCGGTCCACATGGGGTGGGCGACATTGTCTGATCCAACTGCGAGGTCGGTGTAGTCACCGATGAAGCCACCCCGGAACTGGTAGCGAGTATTAACCGGCGCATTTGTTGCCACCTGTGTCGCCCCACCTAACTTGCTCACTATGTAGTTCAATTTGCTGTTATTGATGTATGGGCCAGTGACGAGACAATTGATGCTGCCATTGGGATCGAACTTGGCACATGACTGCCACGGTGAAACCACATTGGCAAGGTAACTACTGAAATACACATTGCCATTAGAACTAACTGACACTGCCGGGTAGACCGAATCTGCAGGTGCAGGAGCCGGTGTGGGAATCCCACTGCTATCCGAGTATCCAACAGGTACACGGGTTGCGGTAGTTCCTGGCACAGCCGCTGGGGCAGACCAAGTCGCTCCACCGTCGCTAGATTTCGAATAGACCGCTTGCGCATGGCAACCAGCTGGTTCAGCTGCGGCATAAGCGCAGAAACTGGACGAGTCGAAAGTCGTAGCAGTGTTCTTGGTGGATGAGGTCCAAGTCGCGTAGAGCGAGCCATCTGGGCCTGCGGCTACAGCTGGATAACTATTGACTCGGAAATTCGTGTCCTTAATAATCCCGATGTCTTGCAAGGGAGCAACTGCAGAGGGATTGCTCCACGTAACACCACCGTCCGTGGATTTCACCATGTAGATGCTGTCAGTTGAAGCCAATCGGGTCGATCCGTCCCAGAAAATGTAGACGCTTCCATCGGGTGCGACCACTGGACGTGACCCTTGACCGTAGAGGACATTGTTTGAGATCGATTGCGGAGAACTAAACGTCTGGCCGCCATCGGAGGAGTACGAAGTGAAGATCGGCGATTGTACGTAGTTACCCTTCGGAGTGAAAATGAATCTGGTGAAGCTGACGTAGACGCGATCGCGGAACGCACTCGATGCATAGTGATCCGCGGCAATCCATTCCTTGTCATTAAATACTGCTGGATTATTTGTCTGCGTAACCCATGAGGGTTGGGACCACGTCAATGTTCCGCCAGCAATTGTGCCTTTACTTACCTCAACTCCGCTGGCCGGATCATTGCGATTGAAACCAAGGCCCGCGTAGTAAACGTGCCCGCGACTATCAAAGGCAACCGCCGGGTCGCCGCCGCCACCGTAAGGTCCGCCAGTAAGGTGCTCAACACCTGGAATTAGAGTTCCCAAATGTTGTGGATCACTTGAATCGGAAACCCACGACTGTCCGCCGTTGACTGATAAGTAAGCACCTGAATAACCATCCGCTAATGCGCTACATGGTGTTCCGCTAATTGTGCATGCCCAGGTGCGAGCCACGTAATCATTGGCAGATCCGACGACAATTTGTGGATTGTTTGGATCAACGGCAATGGAAGTCTCGTTCTGTGGCGCGGCGTTCTGGTCCTGGTTTACCGTGACCGCGGGAAGTAGAACGCTGGTTGGAGATCCGGCAGCGAGAGTCGCTCCATCGGAACCAAGGGCGTCAGCCGCGTTGATCGCCGTCGCATCTGCGTCGAGGAATGCCGACATTCGGATCTGCAATCCTGCAGTACCGTTTACGGACGCGACCTTGCCCGCCAAAGTGGAAGTGTTGTATGCGGGTGTTGATGCACTCGCCGTGCCGTAGACGGAAACCGCACTAATTGGAAGAGCGAAGGCAGTTACTGCAAGCACTATCTTGGAGCGATTTCTAAAGTTTTGAGACATAAACCATGTCCTCTCGAGACTTACTTGGCAATCGACTAAGTGAGCCGATTGCAAACAACGTAGCACCGCATCGCAATCGGCAAAAGAAAAACAGAGGTCAATTTCTCAAAAACATGGTCATAAATAAATAGTCCCTCGATTAGAGGACTTCATTTAACTGACTGGACGATGAACTCGAAACTTTAATGTCAAGCATCAACCGAACATGCCGTCAAGCATCAGCCGAACATATGTAAAGGAAGTGGTGAACACGATATGTCAAGGAACTGGTGGAGTAATACATAAAAAAAGTGCGTTGTGAGGGACTCGAACCCCCGACCCGGTGATTAAGAGTCACCTGCTCTACCAACTGAGCTAACAACGCGTGCCGTTCGTGCGGATCAGACCCTATCAGCGTCGAGGGGGTTGATTTCACAGGTTAAAGAGACACCATTGAGCATGTCCAATAACGCTGGTCGATCGACCCTAGTACTCGCTTTCGTGAGTGCCTTGATCGCGGGGCTAACTATATCGCCCTTGAATGCCGCGCAATTCAACGGTCAGCCCACGGCCTCGCAGCTGCTCGCCCAGATCCCAGCGAAGGGTAGGGCGGCTAAAACGGGCTATTCACGGGCTCAATTTGGTCAGGCATGGGCAGACACCAACCACAATGGTTGCGACACGCGAAATGACATTTTGAAAAGAGACCTCACTTCCGTCACTTTTCGTCCCGGAACTCACGATTGCGTTGTACTGACTGGAATTCTCCATGACCCGTATTCGGGTGCGGTGATTCATTTCGTCAGGGGGGTCGCGACAAGTCCCCTCGTGCAAATTGATCACGTAGTTTCATTATCGAATGCATGGCAGACCGGTGCATTCAAATTGAGTCTCGAAACGCGAACATTGATGGCAAATGATCCGTTGGAATTATTGGCCGTGAAAGGTTCATTGAATACGCAGAAGAGCGATGGTGATGCTGCCACGTGGTTGCCGCCGTTGAAGAGTTATCGGTGCGCCTTCGTAGCAAGACAAGTTGCGGTTAAAGCAAAATACAGTTTATGGATGACTAAGGCAGAAAAAGAAGCGATTGCGAAAATTCTGACGAGTTGCCCTAAACAGCCGATCCCGAGTTAGAGAGCGTCGGCGTCGCGCTCGCCTGTTCGAACTCGCACGACGGATTCGATTGGAGTGACCCAAATTTTGCCATCGCCGATCGAACCCGTATTCGCGTTCACCAAAATTACATTGATAATGTTTTCAACTTCGGCATCTTCGGCGAGAATCTCAATTCGCACCTTTGGAATCAAATCAACCGTGTATTCGGCGCCTCTGTAGACCTCGGAGTGACCGCCTTGCCGACCAAATCCGCGCGTTTCTGAAACTGTCATTCCTTTAACACCGCTTTCTTGCAATGCGGTCTTAATGTCATCGACCTTCGCGGGCTTGATGATCGCGGTGATGAGTTTCATTTTTTACGGATGGTTTCGATAACGGTCGTACGAGTCGTGAATTTCTTTCTCAGCCTCTTCGCGTCCGACCCACATTGCACCTTCAACGCTCTTGCCGGGCTCTAGATCTTTGTAGACCTCGAAGAAGTGCTTGATTTCAAGGCGATCGAACTCGGGAACATCGGTGATTTCTCGGATGTGCTCTTTGCGGACGTCACCTGCTGGAACGCAGAGGAGTTTGTCATCCCCGCCTGCCTCATCGCGCATGCGGAACATGCCGACGACGCGGCATTTCACGACACAACCAGGGAATGTCGGCTCGTCGAGCATGACAAGAGCGTCGATGGGGTCGCCATCGAGTCCAAGGGAGTCGTCGACGAAGCCGTAATCCCATGGGTAGCGGGTGGACGTGAAGAGCATGCGGTCCAGGCGGATCTTGCCTGTCTCGTGGTCGACTTCGTATTTATTACGGCTGCCTGCCGGAATTTCGACAATGACGTCAAAGGTCATCTGGGACACGGCAAACTCCTTACTTAATAGTGGGGTGAGCGACGGGGCTCGAACCCGCGACATCTCGGACCACAACCGAGTGCTCTACCAGCTGAGCTACGCCCACCATGAGGTGCCAATACTACCTGCCTATTTCTCTCTATTTGTCTCCATCTTTATCGGCCTTCACGGGTGCGAATTGACCCGCAATTTCGCGGAGCATGTCAGCATCTGGCCCCGGGGCCGCGACGAATATTGCCTCGCGATAGAACTTCAATTCGTTGATCGAATCTTTAATGTCTCCGAGAGCGCGGTGGTTGCCGCTCTTTGCTGGTGCATTGAAATAGACCCGTGGAAACCAACGTCGTGCTAGTTCCTTGATCGATGAAACATCCACGGTCCTGTAGTGCAAATATTCGCTGAGGCGAGTCATATCGCGGGCGATGAAATTACGGTCGACACTTACGGAGTTGCCTGCGAGGGGGGACTTGCCTGGCTGGACACCTGCGCTGACTAGATAGGCAAGGATTTGCTCTTCAGCCGAGGATGCCGAGATTCCATTGGGAATTTCGGTGATGAGTCCTGAATTGGTATGCATCGCGGTGACGAAATCGTTCATCCCGGCCAGTTGCCAGGCATCTGCCCGGATGACCACGTCCACGCCCTCTCCGACGATATTGAGGTCGGCATCGGTCACCAGGACGGCGATTTCAACAAGGGCGTCGGTCTCGAGGGACAGGCCCGTCATTTCGCAGTCGATCCAGACTAGATGTGGAGCCTCATTTGCCATGGCGCCACTTTAGATGGTCATTCACGGCTCCACGCGGATTTCACCCCCCGTTCACCTTCCATTCACCTAACTTCTACGTAATTTAACCTCGGAGCGAGCAGGATCATCATGTGTCCCACGCCGTGCTTTCTGCTGCCGAGGGCGCAATCCCTGCAAAACGCGAGATCACGACAAAGCCTCGTTTTTCGGACAGGGTATTTCGGGCAGTGGTTTCTAGCGGCGCGTTATCGTCGCTGATAATCCTCGGACTAATTTTCTTCTTTCTTGCCTTCCAGGGTTATTCGGTTCTGCGCTCGCAGGGACTCCATTTCATCACCAGCAGCAACTGGCAAGTCGTAACCGATACGGCAGGCAACGTTGACCCCAAGCACACTCAATTCGGAATTGCCGCAATGCTTATCGGTACTTTCTTGTGCTCATTGATCGCGATCATTGTCGCTATCCCTGTATCAGTACTCGCCGCGCTTTTTCTTAATTTTTACGCACCTCCAGTTTTCAAGAAGATCATGGTTGCAGTTGTCGACCTCATGGCCGCATTTCCTTCTATTCTTTTTGGCCTCTGGGGGTTTTTCGTGTTGATGCCCTCAGCCGAATACTGGGCGAAGTTAATTCACCACTTCTTTGGATTCATACCAGTATTTCAAGTTGATCCACCGATTTTCACGCGCTCGCCATTTGTCGCGGGGCTCGTGCTTGCGGTGATGATCATTCCAATTATTACCTCTGTCTCTCGTGAGGTATTTAGCCAAACGCCGCTCGATCGCATTCAGGCGGCGTATGCACTGGGCGCCACTCGTTGGTCGATGATCCGTGCAGTTGTGCTTCCATATGGCAGAAGCGGGGTCGTTGGCGGAGCGATGCTCGGACTTGGTCGCGCGTTGGGCGAAACCGTTGCGGTATACACCGTGCTCAATATTGTTTATCAGGTTAACTGGCATGTTCTTCTTGGCGCCGGCGGTAACGTGGCTTCGATGATTTTGCTCAAATTCGGAGAGGCCGGTCCGCAGGAAATTAAGGCGCTGATGGCCGCTGGTTTGGTCTTGTTCCTGTTGACTCTGTTGGTAAACCTCGGAGCCGACCTTGTTGTGCGACGTTCAGGAGGCAAGGGACGATGACAACAGCTGCGATGGTCAAGCCATCTAAGCCCTGGCAGGCATCCCCGCGTCAGAGGTTTAACTCGGCTCTGGTATATATCGCGGCAATTGTGGCTTCTTACGTGATCGTTGCTATTACCCCGATGAAGGGGAAATTGGCCTATGCATTCGTATTCTTCGTAGCATTTATCGTTTTCGATTTCACATTGAACCTTTTCTCCCGAGGATTTCCGGTTGCAAAAGATGCAATTGCTCGAGCCATTGTCGCCGCAGGAATTTGTGTAGCTGTATTTCCAATTCTTAGCATTATTGCCACCGTCATTATTCGCGGCTATCACGGTCTTCACATAGGACTGTTCACTCATGACATGGCATTGAACAGCGTTACTGATCCAGTCAATCAGGGCGGGTTACTACACGCGCTAACAGGTACGGCAATTCTTGTTCTCGTTGCGCTAATCCTTAGCGTGCCACTGGGAATACTTACGGCCATTTACATGACTGAAATTCGCGGACGATTCATGAAGCCCATCAAGTTCTTAGTGCAGGCAATGAGCGGCGTTCCCTCTATTGTCGCTGGCCTATTTATTCTGTCCGCAGTCGTTTACCCAATCACCAAGGGTTACTCCGGATTCGTTGGATCACTCGCTCTTTCAATCTTGATGATTCCAACAGTTGCGCGAACATCAGAGGAAGTACTTCTGCTTATCCCAAATGATTTGCGCGAAGCAGGTGTTGCGCTGGGTGGCACCCATTGGCGCACAGTGGCAATGGTCGTGGTTCCAGCAGCAAGGAGCGGTCTTGTTACCGCAATGATTTTGGGAGTGGCGCGAATCGCGGGGGAAACCGCTCCAATCCTTCTTCTAACTGGTGGTGGAGACAAGGTGAATGGCGATCCATTCCACGGCCCGATGGGCTCTCTGCCGTTCTACATCTGGAAGTCCTATTCGGTAGGAACACCAGAATCAATTACTCGCGCATGGGCGGCCATATTGGTCCTTCTCGCCATAGTTCTTGTGCTTTTTGTATCTGCCCGCTTGTTGAGTGAAAGAAGGTCGAGCAAGTGAGTGATGAAATGACAACAGAGCGCGGACCAGGATTAGTTTCATCTCTTGGTGATGTTGCGCGTCGCAGATTTGAATCCAAAAGTGTGACGACTCCGGTGCAAGGCGTCGGGCTTGAGGCTCGTGGTATTCATGCTTGGTTTGGCGACCGGATGGTTTTGGAAGATATGTCCTTGGATTTCTGGTCTGGAACCGTTACTGCGCTTATTGGACCTTCGGGTTGCGGAAAATCGACCTTCATCCGCACTCTTAACCGCATGCACGAATTCATTCCTGGCGCCGCGATGGCCGGACAGGTGCTGCTCAACGGCGAGGACATTTACTCCTCCGGAACCGATGTGACAAAGATTCGATTGAAGATCGGTATGGTTTTTCAGAAACCAAATCCATTCCCTTCGATGACAATCTCTGAAAATGTTCTGGCCGGATTGAAGCTTGCTCAACTCAAAGTGGACAACAAAGATGATCTCCTAGAAGAGTGCCTTGAGCGAGCAGGGCTCTGGAACGAAGTGAAGGATCGCCTCTCCTCTTATGGCGGGTCGCTATCAGGTGGGCAGCAGCAGAGACTCTGCATTGCAAGATCGCTGGCCGTACGCCCTGAGGTTCTCCTGATGGATGAACCGTGTTCCGCCCTCGATCCTGGTTCAACATTGCGCATTGAGGAAACCATTTCCCACCTTGCCGCATCAATGACGATCATCATTGTTACGCACAATATGCAGCAAGCGGCCAGAGTCTCGGATTACACCGCCTTTTTGCTCTCCGATGGAGGTCCGGGCAAGATGGTTGAGTTCGGCCCGACGGGTGAGATCTTCTCAAGGCCCAAGGACATACGCACAGAGAACTACGTAACCGGGCGTTTCGGATAATTCGACACCATTTGTTCATCTTGGCGTCAACCTCCGTTTGAGGTTTGGAGCCTAACTGTTAAGAAGTTATCCATACGTTTCCTCTTGTAAGAAATCCAAAACCTATGAGGGGAAGTACATGAAAATTAGAAAGTCCTTGAAGATTGCAGTGGCTGCAATTGCGATCACTCTCTTCGCGACTCAGTCAGCTTCCGCCGCCGTCAACCTAACTGGCGCCGGTTCCACATTCGCCATTCCGCTACTTGATTCCTGCAAGGCGGGATTCAACGCTGCTACTGGAAACAGCTTCACCTACACAGGTGGAGGATCTGGTGCAGGTCGAGCCGCATCCGACAAAGGCATCAATGACTTTAACTTTTCTGATACACCGCACACCGCGTCAACTCGTCTTGCAACAGTAATTCATATTCCAGTTGTAGCGGCACCGATCGCGATCATGTATCACCTAAATACAACAAAGACTGTCAATCTTTCCCCTGCAACCATTGCCGGTATCTTCGGTGGAACTATCACCAAATGGAATGACCCGGCAATCGTTGCCGACAACAACCGCACCATTGTTCAGGTTAACTACCGCAAGGACAAAAATGGCGCAGTTGTGAAGGACAAGGCTGGAAAGCCAATCGTCCAAAGCACTCGCAAGATCAGAACTTACTTCACAATGCCAAACAAGAAGATCACGGTTATCTACCGCGCCGACTCTTCAGGTACATCTGGCAACTTCACCAACTTCCTTCACGGAACAGTTCCTTCAGTTTGGCCGAAGGCAGGCGACAACAGCTTTGCTACCAGCTTCCCAGGCAAGTTGAATGACATGAGCAACCTCGGTCGTATCGTCAGTGCAACTGGTTCTGCCGGAGTTGCGGCCCTTGCAGCCAAGACCGTTTACTCAATTACTTACGCTGAAAAGAATTACGCTGCTGCTGCACACCTTGGAATCGCCAACGTCGGTAATGCCGCTGGAAATTTCCAAGCCCCTGACAGCGGTGGAACATCAGCGTTCCTTGGTGCTGCAACGGTTGCTGACAATGGTTACCTGACCTTCAACTACGACACAATGGATCCAGGTGCCTACCCACTTGGCATCGTTTCTTACGGTTTGGTTGATACCAAGGGAAAGAATGCATCCGCTGTTAAGGATCTCATGAGCTACATGCTTGATCCAAAGTGCGCAAATGCTGATCCTTCACTTGGTTACACCACCATCACTGGAGCCCTTTTAGCACTTGATAAGGCACAGATCGCAAAGATCGGCTAAGTAAGGCAAGTAGTCCTCTAGTAGGTAAGGAATGAGGCGGTCGACACGTGTCGGCCGCCTCATTTTCATTCCGGAGAGGTCAGTACAAATGAATACGAGTAGCATCATGTAAGTGCTATTTCATCCTTTAATGCACCTCGACTGATTGTGAGAAGTACATGAAGATGACAAAGAAGTGGATATTCGCGGTTCTCATTCTTATTGCCGCGATAGTTGCGGCACTATTATTCGCCGCCAAGCCATCCTCGACTAAGACAGTTGCCAGCATCAACCTCACTGGCTCGGGATCGACCTTCGCGATTCCTCTGCTTGATGCCTGCAAGGCAGGCTATACGGCCGCCTCGGGCAATACTTACACCTATACGGGTGGCGGTTCTGGCGCCGGGCGTAGTGCTTCAGATAAAGGCATCAATGACTTCAATTTCTCAGACACGCCTCACACAGCAGCTACGCGTCTTGCAACCGTCATTCACGTGCCAGTTATTGCGGCGCCAATCGCGGTTATGTACAAACTAAATCTTGCTCAGCCTCTGAAATTGTCGGCTGCCACTATCGCAGGAATTTTCAGCGGATCAATTACAAAATGGAATGACCCGGCAATCGCCGCAGAAAATTCTGGAGTTTCCCTTCCGGCCAAGCCAATCCAAGTTATCTATCGTGCCGACGCATCTGGCACGACAGGAAACTTCACAAACTTCTTGCACGGTATGGCGGGGAACATTTGGACCAACGCGGGCAGTAACGATTTCAAGTCGGGTTTCCCAGGCAAACTAGATTCTTTGGCAAATGTTGGACGCATTGTTAGCGCATCGGGTTCTTCGGGCGTAGCGGCACTTGCTGGTAAGAAGCAGTACTCCATTACTTACGCCGAGAAAAATTACGCAATGGCCGCCGGTTTAGAGATTGCCGATATCAAGAACGCCGCCGGAAACTTTGTAACACCTGATGCAGCGGGCACCTCCGCATTCCTCGGTGCAGCCAGTGTTAACGCCAACGGTTACTTGACCTTCAACTACTCCGCGACAGTGGCCAATGCCTATCCACTCGGGATCGTCTCATACGCCCTAGTCGATACAAAGGGCAAGAACAGCGTTGCGGTTAAGAGCTTCCTGAATTACATCCTCAGTTCGAAATGTCCAGAGACGAATCCTTCATTGGGGTACGCGACTATTACTGGGCCATTGTTGGCTGTGGATACAACTCAGATCGCCAAGATCGGTTGAGGCTGAAAGGTGAG
>JAHEXJ010000036.1 GCA_023252155.1 Actinomycetes bacterium
TAGTTTAAAAAAGGGTCCATTTGTGGACGGCCATCTCACCAAAAAGGTAGATGCGCAGAACGCAAATAACACCAAGAACGTGATCAAGACCTGGTCACGCCGCTCGATGATTACGCCGTCGATGATCGGTCACACCATCGCGGTTCACGATGGCCGCAAGCACATTCCGGTCTTCGTAACCGACGCAATGGTCGGCCACAAGCTCGGTGAATTTTCGCCAACACGTACCTTCCGAGGTCACGTAAAGGATGATCGGAGGGCCACACGTGGCTAAGACAAAAGATGACGCAGTTCAAGCGACAGTGGGTCGTGCAATTTTGCGCGACATCCGCCACACACCGCAGAAGGCGCGTCGTGTCATCAACTTGGTTCGCGGCATGAAAGCCGACCAAGCCCTCGCTGTTCTCAAGTTTGCACCCCAAGCTGCAGGACAAGACATTCACTCGCTTCTTGCTTCTGCTGTAGCAAATGCCAAGCAAAAGAACCCAGCAATTCGCGATGCATCTGAACTTTGGGTCATCGAAGCAACAGTCGACGAAGGCTCAACAATGAAGCGCTTCCGTCCACGTGCTCAGGGTCGCGGTTTCCGAATTCTCAAGCGCACAAGTCACATCACTGTTGTTGTTTCCGATGTGCGGTCCGCGTCTAAGAAAGGAGCGACCAAGTAATGGGTCAAAAAGTAAACCCCCACGGCTTCCGTCTTGGAATTACCACCGAATTCAAATCTCGTTGGTATGCAGACAAGTTGTACAAGGATTATGTGAAAGAGGATGTCGAAATCCGACGCATGATGAGCAAGGGCATGGAGCGTGCCGGTGTTTCTCGAATTGAAATCGAGCGCACCCGTGATCGCGTCCGTATCGACTTGCACACCGCTCGTCCAGGAATCGTTATCGGTCGTCGCGGAATGGAAGCAGACAAGCTTCGCCTCGAGTTGGAAAAACTCACTGGCAAGCAGGTTCAGCTCAACATTCTCGAGGTCAAGAATCCAGAAATTGATGCCCAACTCGTTGCACAAGGAATCGCCGAACAGCTTGCTGCTCGTGTTTCATTCCGCCGCGCAATGCGTAAGGCAATGCAGACCGCTTTGAAGTCTGGCGCAAAGGGCATTCGTGTTCAGTGCGGTGGCCGTCTAGGTGGAGCTGAAATGTCTCGTTCAGAGTTCTACCGTGAGGGTCGCGTTCCATTGCACACCTTGCGTGCGGACATTGACTACGGATTCCACGAGGCCCACACAACATTTGGTCGTCTAGGCGTCAAGGTGTGGATCTACAAGGGCGAAGTTATTCACTCTCGTGCTGAGCGTGAAGCCGCAGCTCTTGCTGCAGCCCGCGCGCCAAAGGCCGATCGTCCACGTCGTCCTTCAGCACCGCGCACTCCACGTGGCGAAGTAACTACCACTGCGGGCGCGCCTGTAGCAGTTAGCACTCCACACACCGAAGGGACTGGTGCATAAATGTTAATTCCTCGTCGTGTGAAGCACCGTAAACAGCACCACCCATCTCGGAGTGGTGCATCAAAGGGCGGAACAGCCGTGTCCTTTGGAGACTTCGGTATTCAAGCTCTCGAACCTGCTTACGTCACCAACCGACAGATTGAAGCAGCGCGTATTGCTATGACGCGTTACATCAAGCGCGGTGGAAAAGTATGGATCAATATTTATCCAGATCGTCCAATTACCAAGAAGCCTGCAGAAACACGCATGGGTTCCGGTAAGGGTTCACCTGAGTGGTGGATTGCAAACGTAAAGCCAGGCCGTGTGATGTTTGAAATCTCCGGCGTGACCGATGCAATTGCTCAAGAAGCAATGCGTCTTGCTATTCACAAACTTCCAATGAAGTGCCGTGTTGTGAAACGTGAGGAGGCGTAATGGCTACTACTAATGATGAGCTTCGCGCTCTTGAGGCTGACGAATTGAACGCCAAGCTCAAGGAGTCGAAGGAAGAACTCTTCAACCTTCGTTTCCAGGTGGCTACCGGTCAGAACGAAAGCCACGGACGACTCGCTGCAGTTCGTAAAGAGATTGCCCGCATCTACACAATTATTCGTGAACGTGAACTAGGAATCGGAGGTGCTGCATGACGCTAAATAGCTCCGAAGATCGTGGTTTCCGTAAGACCCGCGAGGGAATTGTGGTTAGCGACAAGATGGATAAGACAGTAACCGTTGAAGTAATGGACCGCGTCAAGCATGGTCTTTACAGCAAGGTTATGAGCCGTTCTCGCAAATTCAAGGCCCACGACGAGGCAAATGCCGCAGGCGTAGGCGACCGTGTAGTCATCATGGAAACTCGACCCATCTCGGCAACCAAGCGTTGGCGTGTAGTCGAGATCCTCGAGAAGGCCAAGTAGGGGGCGCAAGAAAATGATTCAACAAGAGTCGCGTCTACGCGTCGCGGATAACACGGGAGCCAAAGAGCTTCTCTGTATCCGTGTACTCGGTGGCTCCAAGCGACGCTATGCCGGAATTGGAGACATCATCGTCTGCACCGTCAAGGATGCAATCCCTGGTGGTCAAGTCAAGAAGGGTGAGGTCGTCAAGGCCGTCATCGTTCGCACCGTTAAGGAGCGCCGTCGTCCAGATGGTTCCTACATTAAATTTGATGAGAATGCAGCAGTCATCTTGAAAGCAGATGGCGAACCACGCGGCACTCGTATCTTCGGACCGGTTGCTCGCGAACTTCGCGACAAGCGCTTCATGAAGATCATCTCGCTCGCACCGGAGGTGCTCTAAACATGGCCAAGATTAAGAAGGGCGACACCGTTTTGGTGATCGCTGGAAAAGATAAGGGCGTGACCGGCAAGGTCCTCGACCTAACTGATGGTCGCATTCTTGTTGAAGGCGTCAACCGCGTAACGCGACACACCCGTGAGACAACGGGCGATCGTGGTGCCAAGGTCGGCGGAATCTTGCACGTAGAAGCGTCAATCGCAATTTCGAACGTCATGATCGTTGATGAGGACGGCAAGGCCACTCGCCTTGGAGCTCGCAAAGACGAAAATGGTAAGAACGTGCGAATTTCCCGTCGCACCGGAAAGGACATCTGATGTCAACGACTGAAGTAGCACGTCTCAAGGGACGCTATCGCAGCGAGATCGCCCCTGCACTCAAGACCCAATTTGGCTACAAGAACGTCATGCAGATCCCAACCTTGACCAAGATCGTGGTTAACATGGGTGTCGGTGAAGCAGCGCGTGATGCCAAGTTGATCGAAGGTGCAATTCGCGATCTGACAACAATCACCGGCCAGAAGCCTCAGGTCACCAAGTCACGCAAGTCCATCGCGCAGTTCAAACTGCGTGAGAACATGCCAATTGGTGCACACGTGACTTTGCGCGGAGATCGTATGTGGGAGTTCGCAGATCGTCTTCTTTCGATTTCCTTGCCTCGTATCCGCGACTTCCGTGGGCTTTCTCCAAAGCAGTTCGATGGCAATGGCAACTACACCTTTGGTCTCACCGAGCAAGTTGTGTTCCCTGAGATTCAACAAGACAAAGTCGATCGTCCGCGCGGTATGGATATCACCTTTGTTACGACCGCGAAGAACGATGAAGAAGGTCGCGCACTACTTAAGGCGCTCGGCTTTCCTTTTAGGGAGAACTAAATGGCAAAGACATCGCTAAAAGTAAAAGCTGCCCGTAAGCCAAAGTTCAAGGTTCGCGGTTACACACGTTGCCAGCGCTGCGGTCGTCCGCACGCTGTCTACCAAAAGTTTGGAATTTGTCGCATCTGCTTCCGTGAGATGGCACACCGCGGCGAACTTCCAGGTATCACAAAAGCAAGCTGGTAAACCCACCTACGAAAAAGGTCCCCCTGTTGTCCTCCGAGAGGACCGCGGAGGAAACCGGTTCGAGAAAGGCCATAGGCCACGTATGACAATGACAGATCCGATCGCAGACATGCTTACACGTCTGCGTAACGCGAACTCTGCCTACCACGACTCGGTTTCCATGCCGTCGTCGTCGGTAAAGACGCGTATCGCAACAATTCTTCAGCAGGAGGGTTTCATCAGCGGCTTCCGCGTCGATGCCAATCCGAACGGCGTCGGCAAGACACTTGTTCTTGATTTGAAGTTCGGTCCTAACCGCGAGCGTTCGATTGCCGGACTTCGTCGTGTTAGCAAGCCAGGTCTTCGCGTTTACGCAAAGTCCAGCGCACTGCCAAAAGTTCTTGGCGGTCTAGGCGTTGCCATCATTTCAACTTCCTCTGGATTGCTTACTGATAAGCAAGCCAACAAACAGGGCGTAGGCGGAGAAGTTCTCGCCTATGTTTGGTAATTGATATGTCACGTATCGGTCGTATGGCAATCACCCTCCCAGCAGGAGTCGAAGTAACAATCGCTGGTCAAGATGTTGCAGTGAAGGGTCCAAAGGGTTCACTTTCACTCGTCGTCGCTGAGCCCATCAAGGTCACACAAGACGCTGGTGTTATCACCGTTGCTCGTCCAGATGACGAGCGCCTAAGCCGTTCACTCCACGGCCTATCGCGCACGTTGGTGGCGAACATGGTTGAAGGCGTAACCAACGGTTACACCAAGACCATCGAAATCGTCGGTGTTGGTTATCGCGTTGCTGAGAAGGGCAAGGATCTTGAATTCGCGCTCGGATACAGCCACCCAGTTCCATTCCCCGCACCCGAAGGCATCACTTTCAAGGTTGAGACAGCCACCAAGTTTTCAATTTCAGGAATTGATAAGCAACTTGTTGGCGAAACAGCAGCCAAGATCAAGAAACTACGTAAGGCCGATCCTTATAAGGGCAAGGGCTTGCGTCTCTCAGGCGAAGTTGTTCGCCGCAAGCAAGGAAAGACAGGTAAGAAGTAATGGCAATCGGTGTAAAGGTCGTTAAGGGTTCGGCAACAAATGCCCGTGCCCGTCGTCATTTCCGTCTGCGCAAGAAGATCTCCGGAACTTCTGCAAGACCTCGTCTTGTCGTTTCTCGCTCATCGCGTCACTTGTTTGTGCAACTAGTTGATGATCTTGCGGGCCACACGTTGGCCTCCGCTTCCACGATGGAAGCCGATCTACGCGCCGCCACTGCAGATAAAACTGCAAAGGCTCGTCAGGTTGGTGTTCTAATCGCAGAGCGTGCCAAAGCTGCAGGAATTTCCTCGGTCGTATTCGATCGCGGTGGCAACAAGTACCACGGTCGCATTGCGGCTCTTGCCGACGGTGCACGAGAGAACGGATTGGAATTCTAATGGCGATTAGTCCAACTCAGACACGTGAAGGCGGAGAAGCCCCAAAGGGCAACGACCGTCGCGAGCGTCGTGAACGTCGTGATGACCGTCAGCAGGAGAAGAGTCCCTACATCGAGCGCGTTGTATTCATCAACCGTGTATCCAAGGTTGTAAAGGGTGGACGTCGTTTCTCCTTTACCGCATTGGTCGTTGTTGGAGATGGAAATGGTCAGGTTGGAATTGGCTACGGAAAGTCCAAGGAAGTTCCGCAAGCAATTGCAAAGGCTGTTGAAGAAGCCAAGAAGTCCTTCTTCAAAGTTCCTCGCATCCAAGGAACTATTCCTCACCAAGTTCAAGGTGAAGCCGCAGCAGGCGTAGTTCTCCTTCGCCCAGCAAGTCCTGGTACCGGTGTTATCGCTGGTGGTCCAGTTCGTGCCGTACTTGAGTGCGCAGGAATTTCTGACGTACTTACAAAATCTTTGGGATCTAACAATGCAATCAACATGGTTCACGCAACCGTTGCCGCATTGAAGATGCTCGAAAGCCCTGCAGCGATTGCTGCTCGTCGCGGTCGTCCACTTGAAGATGTTGCACCAGCAGCACTCATCCGCGCTTCACAGATCACGGTAGGTGCCTAATGCCTCGTTTGAAAGTAACCCAGCTCCGCTCAAAGGTTGGCAGCAAGCCAGAAATTCGCGACACACTGCGATCACTTGGTTTGAAGCGAATCAATGACGTTGTCGTCAAAGAAGATCGTCCAGAGATTCGTGGCATGGTTCATGCCGTTCGCCATTTGATCAAGGTTGAGGAGGTTGAATAACGATGACACTCAAAGTTCATCATCTTCGTCCAGCCCCCGGTGCTAAAACCGTAAAGACTCGTAAGGGTCGCGGAGAAGCATCAAAGGGAAAGACAGCCGGTCGTGGTGGCAAGGGAACCCGTGCCCGTAACCAGGTCCGCGCAGGATTCGAAGGCGGTCAGCTGCCTTTGGTTATGCGTCTGCCTAAGTTGCGCGGTTTCAAGAACCCAGCAACCATCGAATACCAGGCCGTCAACGTTGCAACGATTAACGCCCTATATCCAAAGGGTGGAAGCGTCACTGTTGAGGATCTCGTCAAGAAGGGCGCCGCACGCAAGGGCCAACCCGTCAAGATCCTTGGAAATGGCGAAATCGAAGTTAAGGTCAATGTCTATGCCCACGCTTTCTCCTCCTCAGCCTCTGAGAAGATTGAAGCCGCAGGCGGTTCGACTAAGACTCTGTAACTAACATTTGATTCTGTATTGAGAGAGTGGGAGAAGACACGTGCTATCAGCATTTGGTAAGGCCTTTAGGACTCCAGATCTGCGCCGCAAGATCTTCTTCACCCTCTCGATCATGGCTTTGTTTCGCTTTGGTTCCGTAGTTCCAACTCCAGGAGTTTCGTACTCCGCCGTCCAGACTTGCTTGAAGCAGGTTCAATCTGGCGGTCTATTTGGTCTCATCAACCTTTTCAGTGGTGGCGCGCTATTGCACCTTTCGGTATTTGCCCTGGGCATCATGCCTTACATCACCAGCTCGATCATTATTCAGTTGCTCACCGTTGTCATTCCTCGCTTTGAGGCATTGAAGAACGAAGGACAGTCCGGTACTGCAAAGTTGACCCAGTACACCCGTTACCTAACGGTTGGTCTGGCCATCTTGCAATCCACCGGCTTGATCGCAGTTGCTCGTACACCAGGTCGTTTGATTTCTGGATGTCCGAACCCGATCATTCCTGACACTTCATGGCAGCGCATCGTCACCATGATCTTTGTTATGACCGCCGGAACATCGGTAATCATGTGGCTCGGTGAATTGATTACAGACCGTGGTGTCGGTAACGGTATGTCGATCCTTATCTTTACTTCCATCGCAGCAGGATTCCCCGGAAACTTGTGGAGCATCAAGCTTCAAAAGGGTCTCTTCGCATTCTGCTTCGTTCTTGCAGTCGGTATGTTGGTGGTTGCGGCGGTTGTCTTCGTTGAACAAGCGCAGCGCCGTATTCCGGTTCAGTATGCAAAGCGCCAAGTTGGTCGCCAGAGCTACGGTGGAACAAGCACCTACATTCCAATCAAGGTCAACCAGGCCGGTGTTATCCCTGTAATTTTCGCTTCGTCCCTGCTCTACATTCCGTCGCTGATTGTTAACTTCACCAACAGCACGGCGCCGTGGGCAGTGTGGGTGAGCCGAAACTTCGTTAAGGGCGATCACCCCCTTTACATCCTCACCTATGCAGTATTGATTATTTTCTTCACGTACTTCTACGTGGCGATTACCTTCAACCCCGACGAGGTTGCTGACAACATGAAGAAGTACGGTGGATTCGTTCCGGGTATACGTGCCGGACGACCAACTTCTGAATACTTGTCGTACGTTCTATCGCGAATTACTGCGCCAGGCTCGCTTTATTTGGCCTTCGTCGCGATTATCCCGATCCTTGCTCTTATCCTCTTTGGTGCGACGCAGAACTTCCCATTCGGTGGAACTGCAATCCTGATCGTCGTCGGTGTTGGACTTGATACTGCTAAGCAGATTGAGAGCCAATTACAGCAGCGTTCGTACGAGGGATTCTTGCGCTAATGCGTTTAGTCCTGGTTGGCCCACCAGGTGCAGGCAAAGGAACGCAAGCTCAATTCCTGGCTTCGCACTACTCGATTCCACACATCTCCACCGGTGACATTTTTCGTGCCAATTTGAAAGAGGGCACCGCACTTGGCATTCAAGCCAAGGAGTTTATGGACCGCGGAGAATTGGTGCCTGACTCTGTTACCAACGAGATGGTTCGCGATCGCTTAGCTAAAGACGATCTTTCAAACGGATTCTTGCTCGATGGATTTCCTCGCAATGTTGCACAGGCAGAAGTCTTGCGTGCGATTTTGGCAGAGCGAAAGACGCCGCTGAGTGCGGTTCTAGAACTCGCTGTTGATACTGCAGAAATTATTTTGCGTCTGTCAGGCCGTCGCGTCTGCCGCAATTGCGGAAAAGTTTGGCACATCGAATTCGAGAAGCCGGCCGATCCAACAAAATGCGATATTTGCCAGGGTGAGCTCTACCAACGC
The DNA here is from genome assembly GCA_023252155.1 of Actinomycetes bacterium. GTDB lineage: Bacteria > Actinomycetota > Actinomycetes > Nanopelagicales > Nanopelagicaceae > QYPT01. The sequence goes on from JAHEXJ010000036.1 coordinate 8,257, forward strand.
GATGACGACAAAGAAGAAGTCATTACGCGCCGCCTCGAGGTCTATCAGGAACAAACGGCGCCGATCATTGCCTTCTACAGAACCGAAGGTTTGCTTATAACGATTAGCGCTACCGGTTCGGTTTCAGACATCACCGAGCGGGCAATAACGGCGTTAAGCCGTGTTCAATAGGACGCGTATGGCAATCGAGATCAAGACACTGGACGAACTCAAGGTCATGCGTCGTGCAGGACTTTTGGTCGGCCAGACCCTTGAATTGCTCCGGGCTTCGGTAAAAGTTGGCATGCGAACCGATGCGCTAGATGCCATTGCCGCTGCAAATATCAAGCGCGGTGGCGGAACGTCGAATTTCAATGGGTATCACGGGTTTCGCGGAACCATCTGTGTTTCTCTGAACGATGAAATTGTCCACGGAATACCGGGGGATCGCGTTATCGAAGACGGCGACATAGTCTCGATTGATGCCGGCGCCATCATCGATGGTTGGCACGGGGACTCTGCAATTTCAATTGGCGTTGGGAAAGTAGATCCGGCCGATCAGAAATTGATGGACGTATGCGAAGAATCTATGTGGCGAGGAATTGCTGCTGGATCATCAGGCGTCCGACTTTCCAATATCGGCCATGCCATTGAGGAATACGTGAAGTCGCAGGGCAAGTACGGGATTTTGCGGGAATATGGCGGCCACGGCATCGGTACCGAAATGCACATGGAGCCTCACATTCTTAATTTCGGGAAGAAGGGATTCGGCCCGGAAATCGCCCCTGGAATGGCGCTGGCGATAGAACCGATGATCACCCGAGGCACTCATAAGACTCGAGTTCTCAAGGATGACTGGACTGTGGTCTCCATGGATGAGTCCCATGGGGCTCATTTTGAGCACACATATTGCATTGCCCCTGATGGAAAACCCTTCGTCCTTACTTCCCTTGACGGCGGCCGCATGCAGCTTGCAGGATTAGGAATTTCCGTGTCGGAGCTGCTTGAGTAAATTTTTGTTACCAATCTTGGGTAGATGCAGTTATAGATCTAAGACTAGACTCGCGAAATGCTCAAGGACGCGCATGACGCCTGAACAACCAGCGTCAGCCGACGTAATCTCAATCGGCGGCATTGAAGGTCGTTCGCCTACTCAATTGGCCTGGGAGCGGTTGAAACACGATCACACGGCGTGGGTTTCTGCAGCTGTCGTCGGGTTCTTCGTTCTTATCGGCTTGCTGGCACCAGTCTTTCAAAGATTAGTTCACACTTCTCCCGATGCCTTTCACCCCGAGGCGTTGGATGCAAATCGCGGAGCGCTCCCTCTTGGGTCTTTTGGAGGAATGTCTGGTGTGCATTGGCTCGGCGTTGAACCGCGCACAGGACGCGATGTCATGCTCCGTTTTGTTTTTGGTGCACGGACTTCTCTCTCGATTGCGCTAACAGCCACAATTGTTGCCACAATTTTTGGGGTCATTATTGGACTTCTTTCTGGATTCTTCGGTGGGAAAGTAGATCAAGTTCTCTCTCGCATAATGGAAATAGTTTTGGCTTTCCCATCTATTCTTTTCGCACTTGCCATTACACCTGTACTAGAAAATCTGCTTCAATCAGCGGGATTACAGCAAGGAAATCAGACGCGAATTCCTGTCATGATTTTTGTGATTGCTATGTTTGGTTGGCCGTATATTGCTCGTATTGTTCGCGGCCAGGTAATTTCCATGCGCGAGCGCGAGTTCGTTGATGCCGCCCGCGCTCTCGGTGCATCACGGGCACACCTTATTTTCCGACAGATCTTGCCGAACCTTTGGGCACCTATCTTGGTGACTGTCGCGCTGAACATCCCGACTTTCATTACAACCGAGGCCGCGCTAACTTTCCTGGGTGCCGGCGTCATAGAACCGACGTCTGACTGGGGAGCAATGCTCCTAGATTCCGTACCGTTTTACAGCGTTGACCTGATGTACACCTTCATTCCCGGTATGGCACTTTTTCTCTTGGTTCTGGCTTTTAACCTGTTCGGCGATAGCGTCAGAGACGCCCTCGACCCAAAGAGTTCCCGATGACCACCACGGTTACTGGGAGTTTTACCCTGGAAAACGGAGCAATCCCTTGAAAGAAAGGTCTCAAATGAGCCTAGGTAAGAAAACGGCCGCATTAGTTGGTGCACTCGCCCTGGGTGTAACAGCTTTCGTCGCGGCACCAACCGCAAACGCAGAAGCAACAAAATTCAATGGCCCTGCCCCTGCAATTCCAGGCGCAGTTAAGGGTGGAACCCTCACCATCCTCAATCAAGGCGATTTCGAACACATTGATCCAGCAAGAAACTATGTTGGAGGAACTCTTGATTTCTACCGTTTCTTTGTCCGCACACTGACGCAATATCGCACTTACAAGGGAGTAACTACCCTCGTACCCGACGTTGCTGCTGACCTCGGTACCACCAAAGATGGTGGAAAGACCTGGGTCTTCAAACTTCGTACCAACTTAAAGTATGAAGATGGCTCCAAGATCACATGTGCCGACCTGAAGTACGGGACCATGCGTTCTTACAACGATGACATCCTCGACGGCGGAACCACCTACGCCAAGGATCTCTTGATGAACCCAACTGGTTTCAAGGGTCCATACACAGATCCAACGGGTGACCTAACTTCCGTGATCTGCTCTAAGAATGGTGATTCAATCACCTACAAGCTGCAACAGGCAGTTTCATATTTCCCTTATGTGACCACTTTCGGATCCTTCTCTCCGGTTCCAAAGGCCAAGGACACCAAGCAGAACTATGACTTGCACCCTGTCTCCTCCGGTCCATACAAGATCGCCTCTTATGACCGCGGAAAGCAAATGACCCTGGTCCGCAATACAAAGTGGGATCCAAAAACTGATCCAGCGCGCTGGAACTACCCAGACAAGATCGTTGTGAAATTTGGTTTTGACCAGAATGCACTCGAGCAACAGCTTGTCTCCGATAGCGGTGCAGCTCGTACCGCGATGTCCCTTGATACCAACGTCATCACGAACCTTCCAACGGTTCTTGCTTCTCCTGTAAAATACAAGAGTCGCTTCTTCTCCTTTGTCTCTCCATATGCTCGTTACTACGCGATTAATATGGATACGGTCAAGGATCTCAATGTTCGCAAAGCAATTCAGTGCGCCATTGACCTGAAGACAATTCTTCTTGCCGCGGGTGGCACAAATGCTGGTACCTACAGCAACTCGCTTATTCCATCATCAATCAAGAACGGATACCGCAATTTCCCAATCTGCGGTCGCGATGTGCACAAGAGTCCAGAAGCGCAAATTGCCGCTGCAAAGGCGTTGCTTGCAGCCACCCCCGGTGCGAAAATGGATCTGATCCTCGCATACCGCGATAAGGGCATTGAGCCAGATCGCGCTGCAGCAGTTCAGCAGGCACTTGAAGCAGTTGGCTTCAAGGTGACCATGTCCAAGTTACCTCGTGCCGGTTTCTATACCGCCATCGGAAAGCGCGATGTTGGAGTTGTTGAGCCAGATGTCATTCAGACCTCTTGGGGATATGACTGGGCAGCGTCGTCGGGAATTGTTTATGCACTTCTTGACGGCCGCACGATGACGGCCACTGATGCGCATAGCAACTACTCACGACAGAATGTGCCAGCATTGCAGGCACTATTTGCCAAGGCTGACTTGATAACCGACCCAGCAAAAGCCGATAAGGCCTTGGGCGATATTGATCAGAAGGCAATCCAAGACTATGCGGCAGTAATGCCCGCGTACTTTGAGACCTCCAATTTTATTGTTGGTTCAAAGCTTGGCGGAGTACAGGCTGATGGCGGCTACGGCACCCTCAGTCCTCTTGCTGCATATGTAAAGAAGTAACAAAGTTCGTTAACACAGATGGTGCTTGGTGGCGAGGCAACTCGTCACCAAGCATTTCTGTGAACTATCAGCGCAAGATAACAATTTTTTAGGAGAGCAATGTTTCGTTACTTAGTGCGCCGTATTATCGGCGGTGTACTAGTGCTTGGCATCGTGAGCATGATCGTATTCGGACTTTTTTTCGCGTTGCCTGCAGATCCTGCTCGACTAGCATGTGGGAAATCTTGCACACCTGAATTGATGGCACGAATTCGCCACACTCTCGAACTAGATCAACCCCTGGCCGTCCAGTATGGTCGTTTCATAAAGGGGGTTTTTGTAGGCCGCACCTATCTAAAGGGGACGGCAGCGGAACTTCACTGTCCCGGTCCATGTCTTGGATATTCATATCAAACCGATGAGCCCGTCACCGCTCTGCTTAAAGACCGCATCCCTGCCACATTGTCGATTGCGCTGGGCGCTTCCGTTTTATGGCTCTTAGTCGGGCTGACGAGTGGGATTGTTTCTGCACTAAAACGGGGAACTTGGATTGATAAAGTGTCGCAATCGATCGCATTAGGTGGTGCATCGTTGCAGATCTACTTTGTCGGTCTGGTCCTGCAGTTCATCTTCGTCGACAAGTTAGCTTGGTTTCATTCCCCGGGATACGTCTCGCCATTTTCTGATCCAAAGGAATGGGCAATGGAAATGATCCTGCCCTGGATCACGTTGGCCTTCTTGCTCTCTGCGATATATGCCCGACTGACTCGCGCTGGAATGCTTGAAGTGATGAGCGAGGATTATGTCCGGACGGCACGTGCCAAAGGTTTGACTTCGCGGCGAATTAATTTTAAGCATGTTCTGCGCGGGGCCATCACGCCCATCGTAACCGTGTTCGGTCTGGATTTAGGTTCGTTGCTAGGTGGCGCGGTAATTACGGAATACGTTTTCAATATTCCAGGCCTTGGTCGCCTTGCAACTGATGCCGTGTCCAACGTTGATCTACCTGTGATCGTAGGCACTGTGCTGGTCGCTGCCTTCTTCATTGTTATCGCGAATATTGTTGTTGACCTCTTCTACATGGTCCTTGATCCAAAGGTACGTTTAGCATGAGCGCATTTCTCACGGTCAAGGATCTCAAAGTTCATTTTTCAACAGATGACGGACTTGTAAAAGCCGTCGATGGGCTTTCCTTTTCAGTGGAAAAGGGAAAGACCTTAGGAATAGTGGGCGAATCTGGTTCCGGGAAATCAGTGACCTGTCTTGCGATTTTGGGGCTTCAGAAGGGCACCCGCGCCCAAGTGTCAGGTGAAATCTGGGTTGACGGCCAGGAAATTGTTTCGAAAACGGAGAATCAAGTCCGCGAATTACGTGGCAAATCGATGGCGATGATTTTCCAAGATGCTTTGGCCGCACTGCATCCCTATTTCACAGTGGGCAACCAAATTGCCGAGGCCTATCAAGTCCATAACCAGGTTTCCAATAAGATCGCGCGCGCCCGCGCAATCGAGATGCTCGATCGAGTGGGAATCCCTGAACCAGCAAAACGCGTGGATGACTATCCACACCAATTCTCCGGTGGAATGCGCCAACGCGCGATGATTGCGATGTCACTCTCGTGTAATCCAGCACTTCTGATTGCTGATGAACCAACGACGGCCCTAGATGTCACCGTTCAAGCGCAGATATTGGACCTTCTTCGGGATCTCCAAAAGGAGTTCGGCTCTGCGATCATATTGGTTACTCACGATCTAGGCGTAGTGGCAGAGACTGCGGATGATGTCCTATTGATGTACGGAGGGAAGGCAATTGAATATGGCACAGTTCGTGACATATTGCAGCGCCCCCAGCATCCGTATGCATGGGGATTGCTCTCATCTATTCCGCGTTTGACAGGCGATCCAGATTCCGCGCTTCTGGCAATTCCTGGTGCTCCACCAAGTTTAATCTCAGTGCCTAGTGGATGTGCATTCCATCCAAGGTGTCGATATGCGACAAGGGTTGGAGCTGCATGCGGTAAAGATGTTCCACTTATGGTTGCCCTTGAGGCTGACCCCCATCACGAGGTTCGCTGCCATCTTGAGCCTTCTGCACGGGTGGACATATATGTTGAAGAGATTGCCCCGTCATTATGACCGCATTGCTAAAGATAGAGAATTTAACTAAGCATTTTCCCGGTGGACGTAAGGGAGTATTTGGAAAGCGCGATGTTGTGCAGGCTGTCGACAATGTTTCATTTGAAGTGTTCCCAGGTGAAGCTTTGGGATTGGTAGGCGAATCCGGATGTGGTAAATCCACTACGGGGAGATTGATTACCCGACTCCTTGAGCCCACTCATGGATCCATTTTGTTTGACGGTCAAGACATCTCGCATCTCTCACAAGCGGAATTGCGACCGATCCGATCTGAATTGCAGATGATCTTTCAAGATCCGTATGCCTCACTTAATCCTCGCCATACAGTTGGGACGATCGTGGCAACCCCGTTGCGTATCAACAAGATCAATCCTCCGGGTGGGGTAAAGAAGCGCGTGCAGGAGCTTCTGGACATCGTGGGTCTGAATCCAGAGCATTACAACAGATATCCGCATGAATTTTCGGGAGGGCAGCGCCAACGCATTGGTATAGCCCGCGCCCTTGCATTGCATCCCAAATTGATTGTTGCAGATGAGCCTGTCAGCGCTCTGGACGTCTCGATTCAAGCTCAGGTCATCAACCTGTTACAGGACTTGCAAAAGGACTTCGGGCTCTCCTTCGTCTTTATCGCGCATGATCTAGCGGTAGTTCGACATTTCGCACAACGAGTTGCTGTCATGTATCTGGGAAATCTTGTCGAGATCGCCGACCGGGACACCTTGTACTCGACCCCACGGCATCCCTACACAAAGGCCCTGCTTTCTGCCGTACCAACGGCTGATCCAGATGCAATAGGAGCTCGCGAGCGGATTAGGCTCACAGGCGATGTTCCAAACCCTATCAATCCTCCGTCAGGCTGTCGCTTTCGGACCAGATGCTGGAAAGCCCAGGAGATGTGTTCGACGGCTCCGAAAGTGCTTCAGATCGGCACTTCTCAGGTTGCATGTCACTTTCCTGAGTGATCGGGCTAAATATGGGGGATTTATGCGCCGATTTCCCTTATACCCACGCCTGGCTTTAGAATAACCCTTCGCTTCGCAAGAAGCTTTAAACCCACCTGTCACAGAATAGAAGGTATCGCTTGGCCAAGAAAGATGGTGCTATCGAGATTGAAGGCACCGTTGCTGAAGCCTTACCTAATGCCATGTTTCGTGTGGAGTTAACCAACGGGCACAAAATTCTCGCTCACATCAGCGGGAAGATGCGGAAGAACTACATCCGAATCCTCCCAGCCGATCGCGTGATCGTGGAGTTGAGCCCGTATGACCTCACACGAGGTCGCATCGTTTACCGTTATAAGTAGAAGGAGGGCAGTCGTGAAAGTTCAGCCAAGCGTGAAGAAGATTTGCGAAAAGTGCAAAGTTATTCGTCGCAAGGGTCGCGTCATGGTTATCTGCGATAGCAACCTCCGACACAAGCAACGCCAGGGTTAATTCCCTTCCAAAAACTAAATAAGAAATACTTGAAAAGCCGAAGGGCGATTCAAGCGAATAGCAAGCGCATGGCGCGACTGCTTCGAAAGAAGCAGACCCTTGGTCCGACAGGCTGAGGCCCATCATTAGATGGGAGGCGTTGTGGAGGACCTGTCGGATTACTGAATGGTTGATTACATGGCACGTCTTGTCGGTGTCGATCTACCGCGCGAAAAACGCGTTGAGATCGCACTCACCTATATCTTCGGAATGGGTCTTACCCGTTCACAAAAAACCCTCGCAGCAACTGGCATTAGCCCAGATGTTCGCGTCAAAGATCTTCAAGAGCCAGAGCTCGCAAAGCTTCGTGAATATATCGAAGCCAACTACAAAATCGAAGGTGACCTTCGACGTGAAGTTGCTGGCGACATCCGACGCAAAGTCGAAATTCAAAGTTACCAAGGTATTCGCCACCGCAAGGGACTTCCAGTTCGCGGTCAGCGCACACACACCAACGCGCGCACGCGTAAGGGTCCTCGTAAAGCAATTGCTGGCAAGAAGAAGG
>JAHEXJ010000006.1 GCA_023252155.1 Actinomycetes bacterium
ATCGAAGATTCATTTACTCCCGTGGCTTGGTCGAGAACAGGAGTGACCCATGGAGGGTCAAGAAATTCATTCAGCCGTTGCAACAATTGATAACGGGAAATTCGGAAAAAGAGAAATCCGTTTTGAAACTGGCCGCCTAGCGCGCCAAGCAGGGGGAAGCACAGTCGTCTACCTAGATGACGACACGATGTTGATGTCGGCAACGACAGCATCGAAGCAGCCAAAAGATCAGTTCGACTTCTTCCCACTAACAGTTGATGTCGAAGAGCGTATGTACGCACTTGGACGCATTCCAGGATCGTTCTTCCGTCGCGAAGGCCGTCCCTCAGAGGATGCAATTCTTACTTGCCGTCTCATCGACCGTCCATTGCGTCCTTCATTTGTGAAGGGTCTGCGCAATGAGGTTCAGGTCGTTGTAACAGTCATGGCATTAAATCCAGACCACATGTACGACGTGGTTGCAATCAACGCCGCATCAATGTCCACCCAGCTTGCTGGACTTCCATTCTCTGGTCCTATCGGCGGCGTTCGTGTCGCATTGATTCAGGGACGGTGGGTTGCATTCCCTAACCACTCACAACTCGAAGACGCAGTCTTCGACATGGTTGTTGCTGGTCGGGTTACAGCCGACGATGTTGCGATCATGATGGTCGAGGCAGAAGCTACAGTGAAGACAATCGAACTCATCAAGGGTGGTGCAGTTACGCCAACTGAGGAGATCGTTGGACAAGGGCTCGAAGCCGCAAAGCCATTTATCCGAATTCTCTGCGAGGCCCAAATGGCAGTTGCCAAGTTGGCCGCAAAGCCAACCGGTGAATTCCCGGTCTATCTTGACTACCAGCCCGATGCATTTGAAGCGGTATCGGCAATTGCCGCCGATGATCTAGCCAAGGCCCTGACCATTGCAGGCAAGCAAGAACGTGAGACAGAGACCGATCGAATTAGCGCTGAAGTTAAGGGCTCTTTGGCCGAACAATTTGTGGGCCGTGAAAAGGAAATTCCTGCAGCTTTCCGTTCTCTTACTAAGAAATTGGTACGTCAACGCGTATTGCGCGACAAGATTCGCATCGATGGCCGTGGATTGCGTGACATTCGTCCGCTCTCCGCCGAAGTCGAAGTTGTTCCTCGCGTACATGGCTCGGCAATCTTTGAGCGCGGAGAGACACAGATTGTCGGTATCACCACGTTGAACATGCTCAAGATGGAGCAACAGCTCGATACCTTGAGCCCTGAAAATCACAAGCGATACATGCACAACTACAACTTCCCTCCTTATTCAGTTGGTGAAGTTGGCCGCGTTGGTTCACCCAAGCGTCGCGAAATCGGCCACGGTGCACTAGCAGAGCGTGCGTTGCTTCCAGTTCTTCCAAGCCGCGAAGAATTCCCTTATGCAATCCGACAGGTCTCAGAGGCCTTGGGTTCAAACGGTTCTACTTCGATGGGCTCGGTCTGCGCCTCAACCCTCGCCTTGCTCAATGCCGGTGTGCCACTTCGTGCACCAGTTGCGGGTATTGCAATGGGTCTTATTTCTGATGACGTAGATGGAAAAGTTGAGTACGTTGCCTTGACCGATATTCTCGGTGCAGAAGATGCATTCGGAGATATGGACTTCAAGGTTGCGGGCACCAAGGACTTCATCACCGCTCTTCAACTCGATACCAAGCTCGATGGAATTCCTGCTTCGGTTCTTGCCGCCGCACTTCATCAGGCAAAGGAAGCGCGTCTTGCGATCTTGGCAGTCATGGCAGAGGCCATCGACTCTCCGGATGAGATGAGCCCATACGCTCCACGAATTATTTCCATCAAGATCCCAGTTGATCAGATCGGTGCGGTAATCGGGCCCAAGGGCAAGATCATCAACCAGATCCAAGATGAAACTGGCGCTGAAATCTCCATCGAAGATGATGGCACGATCTACATCGGTGCAACCGATGGCCCGAAGGCAGAAGCCGCCCGTGCACAGATCAATGCCATTGCCAATCCTCAGATGCCAGAAGTTGGCGAGAGGTATCTTGGCACCGTCGTGAAACTGGCAGCCTTTGGCGCATTCGTTTCACTTCTGCCTGGAAAGGATGGCCTTCTCCACGTCTCGCAGATCCGCAAGATGCACGGTGGAAAGCGCATCGAAAACCTTGAAGAGGTCTTGAAGGTCGGCGACAAGATTCAAGTTGAAATCGGCGAGATTGATCCCAAGGGAAAGCTTTCCCTTATTCCAGTCCTCGAAGACGCAGCAACTGAAGCAGCAGAATAAAAGTTGAGCGTTCGACGCACAGTTCTACCTAGCGGCCTGCGGATCGTAACGGAGGAAGTCTCTTCGGTTCGCAGCGCTGCAGTAGGAATTTGGGTCAATGTTGGTTCTCGTGATGAAACCCCGGCGGTCGCTGGGGCTTCTCACTTTCTAGAGCATTTACTTTTTAAGGGTACAAACCGAAGGACCGCGTTGGAGATTTCTTCCTCGATCGAGTCTGTCGGGGGTGAGATGAACGCATTCACCGGCAAGGAGTACACCTGCTTCTATGCCAGGGTCATCGATACTGATCTACCGATGGCAGTTGACGTTGTTTGCGACCTAATCACTTCCTCCCTCGTTACCGCTACTGATGTGGATGCCGAACGTAAAGTAGTTCTCGAAGAAATTGCAATGAGAGATGATGATCCAAGCGATCTTGTGCATGATCTTTTTTCCGATGCTTACTACGGTGATACTCCATTGGGCCGGGCAATTTTGGGTTCGGTTGAATCTATAAATGAAATGTCTAGACGGAGCGTCTTCAACTACTACAAGAAACGTTACATTCCTCAAGATTTAGTCGTCGCAGTGGCGGGCAACATTAAGCACAAGACCGTGGTTGATATGGTGGAGAAGGCCCTATCTCGCGACGGGTTTCTAGACGTCACGGGCGAGCCACAGGTGAGGCCGAACAAGGCGATCAAAGTAAAGGAACAGCGATCCGTTGGTCTACTTACTCGCAAGACCGAGCAGGCGCACATGTTCTACGGCATTGCCGGAGTGTCCCGAGAAGATGATCGTCGATTCACAATGGGCATTCTCTCCGCGGCATTGGGTGGCGGAATGTCCTCAAGGCTCTTTCAAGAGATCCGAGAAAAGCGCGGGCTTGCTTACTCCGTCTATTCCTACGCACAGCAATTTGCGGGCTCGGGACTTCTGGGGTTTTACGCTGGGTGTCATCCAACTAAAGCCATTGAGGTTGTTGAGATCATCCGCGAGGTTTTACATGATGTTGCTGAAAACGGAATGACGGCAGAGGAGATATCTCGCGCTAAGGGAGCTGTTAAGGGCTCTCTGGTGTTGAGTCAGGAAGATTCTGGCTCCCGCATGAGCAATATCGGCAAGAGCGAGATTGTTTATGGGGAAGTGATGAGTTTTGACGAGATCCTTAAGCGGATAACAGAAGTAACACCGGCCGCCGTACGGCAATTGGCTGGCGAAATTCTCCTTCAAAGACCTACGCTTGCACTAGTCGGACCATTCAAGGATGAGTCCAAGTTTGAGAAAGTGTTAGGAGCCTAAGTGAGCATCAAGGTTGGCGTGCTTGGATCAAAGGGCCGAATGGGCCAAGAGGTAATGCGAGCAGTCAACGAGGCTCCGGATTTGGAGCTGGTTGCGGCTCTTGATCTAGGTGATCCGCTTGACCAACTAGTTTCTAATAAAGTCGAAGTAGTCGTTGATTTCACCACTCCGGATTCGGTGATGGCTAATTTGGAATTCGCGATAACCCACGGAATCCACGCGGTGGTGGGCACGACAGGTTTCGATGAGGATCGCCTTGCAAAGGTTGAATCAATTGCAAAAAAGCATTCTGATGTAGGCATATTGATTGCTCCAAATTTTGGACTTGGTGCAGTGCTAATGATGGAGTTTTCTAAAAAAGCGGCGCGATATTTTGAGTCGGCAGAAATTATAGAACTTCACCATCCGAACAAGGTTGATGCCCCAAGTGGTACCTCAACGCGGACCGCTGAGCTTATTTCAAACGCCCGAGCGCAAGCTGGCTTGGCGCCGATGCCCGATGCCACCAAGACAGGTCTGGATGGCGCTCGTGGCGCAGAAGTCGGCGATGTCCATATTCATTCGGTTCGGTTGCGAGGACTCCTAGCCCACCAAGAAGTGCTCTTTGGAGGTCCAGGGGAGACCCTCTCCATCCGACACGATTCCCTTGATCGACTCGGCTTTATGCCAGGTGTTTTGCTGGGAATACGAGAAGTAGGCAAGCATGCGGGAATAACTTACGGCCTTGAGGGGTTCCTTTCATTGTGACCTCAAAAATAACGATGTATTCCGCCGATTGGTGTGGCGATTGCCGCCGATCCAAGCGCCTCCTAGACAGTCTTAATGTGAAATATCAACTGATAGACGTGGAGGCCGATAAGACGGCCGCCGAAAGAGTGATTGAAATCAATGGGGGAAATCGCTCGATTCCGGTGATCATGTTCGCGGATGGATCTCACCTCACTGAGCCTTCGGATAACGCGCTGAAGCAGAAGCTGCGCGACCTCTCAATCATTTAATTTCTCTTGTATTTGTAGTCCGTCTCGCTCAAACTTCCCTGTGATGGGGGAGGATGAAGTTATGGCAAGTGGAGCGCAGGTCGGCAGAAAAACGCTGATCGGATTTGTTTCAACTATTACCTGGCTAGTTCTTCTCACGTCTTTTTTGGCGACTGCCGCGCTCTTATCGCTCGACAATCTGAAACACGTTGGCAATTCGGCCTCATCTATCGTCAATCAACTTTCCAAGAGTCAAAGCGATGTGAATTCGCTCATTGACGACTTTAGAAAGAATGCTGACCCAAAGACGATCGCTGAAATCGATAAGAACAGAGCCAAGATAAATGAAACTATTGCTTCTCTTGGAGGGTCTAAAGAGTTTCAAGACTCTTTGGCATCGACATTGAATAAGATTTCAGAGGCGATCCTCAATGGTTCGAGTTCGGTTGAAATTGACTTCAGCAAATTGGCAACAATTGTCGCAAATGCAGTTAATAAGGCGTCCGACAGCGTGGTCATTTCCAAGACGGAGCTGGCAAAACTCAAACCGAAAACGCTGAATCTCGGTAAGCAGTCCAAAGTCGCGAACGATGTACACGGTCGGATTTCGGAGGTGATGCTGTGTTGGATCCTTTGGCTGGTGCTACTCGCAGTCCTCTACCTTCTCAAGCGATGGGGAGTGCTGCGCACTGCTGGCTGGCAGCCTTTTTCAATCGGAACTATTTTCTTGCTCATTCGCTACGGAGGCCCGATTGTCGCTAATCATGCGCTAACAAATTCCACTATGCCTGTCTATCAACGAGATTTGATCCCCCAGGTACTCAATGCTGTGATGGGTCCTGTCGTTGAGGTCTCCATCGTTGCTTTCGTCATTGGCTTGGGCCTAATATTTTTCGACCAGTCGAGACGCCAGCGAGTGACTTCAAAAAATGGTCAGATCAGTCCAAGCGTCGTTGCGTAACTTGCGGCTTCGATGCGATTGGATACGCCAAGAATTTCAAATATCCTCATAGTCTCGTGGCGTATTGTGCTAACGCTGTAACCGAGTTCGCTGGCAATGGAATTGTTGGTTTTTTTCATGACTATTCCCACCAGAACTAAGCGTTGCCTCTCTGATAGATGCACTTGACCATTGTGTGATTGCCCCGCCTTTTGGTTTGCGTTTGTTCCGTTGTGGTTCATGGAATCTAGAAACCGGAGAGAAATATAGAGGGAAATTAGCTGGGCGAAGTCCTCGATTTCCTGTGTAAGGCGGTCTGGGCTTTCTACCACTTGCCCAAATCGAATCGTCAAGAATCCAATAAGCATGCTCTGCGCGTATAGATTGACAACCGCATGAGTTCGCTCTGAAGACCACGATGCAGCTTTCTTTGAAGCCGCCTGTGCGGCCAGAATTTGAACCTCAGTTGAGTTGCGCCAAATTGTTCCTGGAATAGCGACTCCCACTATGACATCACTCGGTCCGTAAACAGCTAGACAAGTAAGAGCATCTTTATTATTGAGATGCCAGATAGCTGACTCAATGGGCCCGTAGGGAAGAAAATAGTCGAGAACAAGGGCACGGGCGACTTTGTCTAAGGGAGGCATAAAAGTGAGCCACTCCAGCATTCTTCTGGCCCTCACCTGCTGGTTCATGTAGGCCTTTCTCTAGCGCGGGGGGCTCCACGAGTTCGTGCGACACGCTAGCCCAAAATGACGAAAATGGCGGGCTCATCCAAGGCAATGACTGGTCATGCGTGTAGGGCGTCTAGTTTTCACAATTTGTCTGTCCACATTTTGGGGGATAGAACGGAGGGGGTGGCAATCTGGCGCACCTATTTCGTTCATTGCCTTTAAGAAAAATGGTAAATGAGTGCAGAACTTATCGCCGCGAGTATGACCACAACTGGAAATGGTGCGCGAAATTTAAGGGCGATGGCCGCGACCACCAAACCAACCGCACGATGGTCAATTACTAATGTGCTTTTCGCAGCAAATGTTTGAACAGCCACGAGAGCGCTGAGCAAGGTGATGGGTATCAATAGATTAGTTTTTTGGATCTTTGGATGTTCCAGATATTGATGAGGGATGGAGTGCCCAAGAAACTTGAAGGCATATGCGGCAATACTGGTTCCTATGACGCCCCACCACATCATCGTCATGATGTACGTAATCCAATGGCCAGAGCCAGGAAAGCGGTCGCAATGATTGGAAGCCCTGCCGGCACAAACGGGGTCAGGGCGAGTGAAAGTGCCATCGCCGCAATAGAAAGCAGCCGGTTAGACGTCGAAGTCAAACGCGGCCAAACTAAGCCGAGAAAAGCGGCGGGGACGGCGGCGTCGAGTCCCCAGGCAGCAGGATTTCCCATTGCCTTGGCTCCAAAGGCCCCTGCAAAGGTGAAGAGATTCCAGAATGTAAATACGCCAATACCTGTGAGCCAAAAACCAGAGCGCATCGCATCTTCGCCCAGACTTTCTTGGGAGAGGGCGACGCCTGTTGATTCATCAATGGTGATGTGCGCGGCCAGGAAGCGTTTTGCTCCTTTGGTCCTTAGTAGTGGTGACATGCGCAACCCGTAGAGTCCGTTTCGAAAACCAAGCAACGCTGCCGTCGCAATTGCCGAGATTGCAGTTCCGCCTGCCCCCATGACTCCCACCAGCGCGAATTGGGATGCACCTGAAAAGGTGAGCAAAGAGAGCAAACATGTTTGCAAAATGGAAAAACCTGCCGCAACGCCGGCGGCCCCGAAGGCGATCCCGTAGGCGCCTACAGTTATGGAAACGCTGAGTGAGTCCCGGATCGTGGATCGTGGAGTGGCAGACACGACAGCATTCTGCCGTACCAATCCTAGGTTGGGCACCCCAATTAGATAGGGTCGCGATATGTCCGAAGCCATTTTTCGAAGCGATATGTCTGTCGATTTAGTCAAGCACAGCGCCAGTGATGCCGACGTTATTTGGGCCGCTCGTGTCTCAACAGCCGGGGAGCAGTCCCTCGACGAAATCAGCAAGGATCCTGCCAAATCGGCAGGACTGATAAATTACTTGGCGCGCGAACGACACGGCTCTCCATTCGAGCATACTTCGATGACCTTCTTTATCTCAGCGCCGATCTTCGTTTTCCGTGAATTCATGCGCCACCGAATCGCCTCCTACAACGAGGAGAGCGGTAGATACCGCGAACTTCAGCCCGTCTTCTACGTCCCATCGCCTGAACGGAAATTGGTTCAAGTTGGAAAGACTGGCTCGTACTCATTCGTTGATGGTACTAAAGAGCAATATGACATCACTGTTCGGTCCATGAAGGAAAGTTATGTTTTCGCATACGAGCACTACCAGAAGATGCTCGAAGCTGGGGTCGCTCGCGAAGTTGCACGGGCCGTTCTTCCCGTTGGGCTTTATTCGTCAATGTATGTAACCATGAATGCCCGCGCATTGATGAATTTTCTATCGCTTCGAACCTCTCGCGAAGGATCGCATTTCCCAAGTTATCCGCAACGTGAAATAGAGATGGTCGCCGAGAAGATGGAAGAGGTTTTTGCCCGTCTTATGCCTCTAACTCATGGTGCTTTTGAAAAATCAGGCCGTATCGCCCCCTGAAACAAGAAAGCGCCTGAAACGAAGAAACACCAGAGGGTAGTAGCCTTACGCCATGACAATTCCAGCGCCATTTGGACGACTCGCCACGGCGATGGTGACGCCATTCAAGAAGGATTTGTCCATCGACTGGGAGGGTGTTTCAACCCTTGCAGCCCATCTCGTAAGTACGGGCCACGATGCCATCGTGGTTAGCGGAACGACGGGTGAGGCGCCGACGACGAGCGACGAAGAAAAAGATCGGATCATTAAAGTTGTCCTTGAAGCAGTAGGAAACAGAGCCAAGGTCATCGCCGGGGCAGGTAACAACGAGACCAGCCATTCGGTCGAACAAGCCCTTCGTGCCCAAAAAGCAGGGGCTCACGCTCTGCTGGTTGTGACCCCGTACTACAACAAACCTCCTCAGGCGGGAATCGAAGCTCATTTTCGTTCGATCGCCGATGCCACGGACTTGCCAGTGATTATGTATGACATTCCAGGTCGTACCGGAATGCAAATTGAATCCGACACAATCGTTCGTTTATCTGAGCATCCAAAAATTGTCGCGCTAAAAGATGCAAAAGGTGACGTCGCCGCAACTTCATGGGTGATCAAAAGAAGCGGAATTCCAGTTTATTCAGGCGATGACATTTTGAATCTACCTCTCCTTTCGGTTGGGGCGGTTGGATTCATTTCGGTGTGCGGTCACACTGTCGGAGGCGAACTTCGCGAAATGCTAGATGCATGGTTTGCGGGCAACTCATCCCGCGCTCTTGAAATACATCAAAAACTTTTGCCGGTATTCACCGGAACGTTCCGCACACAAGGAGCGATAATGACAAAAGCCGCCCTCACCATGATGGGACTTCCTGGCGGATACACTCGATTACCTTTAGTGGATGCAACATCGGCACAGATCGCGCAGTTGCGTGAAGATCTACTTGCCGGTGGCGTAAAACTCACCGCATGACTCATCCTCATCCCGGGTTAGGCACCCCATCTAAATTAGTAAAAGATGGATTGAGAATTGTGGCCCTTGGAGGTCTCGGGGAAATCGGTCGCAACATGACCGTATTTGAAACGAACGGGAAATTACTCATAGTTGACGTCGGAGTACTTTTCCCCGAAGAAACGCAACCAGGAATCGATTTGATCCTTCCGGATTTTTCATATATCCGCGATCGGTTACCAGACGTTATAGGAATTGTTCTAACCCACGGCCATGAAGACCATATTGGGGCCGTCCCGTATTTACTTCGCGAACGAGGAGATATTCCGCTCTACGGTTCAGCGTTGACTCTTGCGCTCGTTGGAGCGAAACTGAAAGAGCATCGGATCACTCCGCTAACCCGCGAGGTATCTGCTGGCATGAGCGAAGACATTGGTCCGTTCACCGTTGAGTTTGTCGCCGTGAATCACTCGATCCCCGATGCACTTGCGGTCGCCATTCACACGGCGGCTGGGACCGTACTTCACACAGGCGACTTTAAAATGGATCAACTGCCGCTTGACGGGCGAATAACTGACCTTCGTGCCTTTGCTGCGCTTGGCGAAAAGGGTGTGGATTTGTTCTTGGTGGATTCAACCAACGCGGATGTGCCTGGTTTTACTCCATCTGAACGCGAGATTATGCCGGCTCTAGATCGTGTTTTTAGAGCAACGCGTAGGCGAGTGATCGTTGCGTCTTTTGCATCGCACGTTCATCGCGTTCAACAGATTATTGACACTGCAATTGCGCATGATCGCAAAGTGGCATTTGTCGGTCGCTCAATGGTGCGCAACATGAAAATTGCCAAGGACATGGGCTATCTGACCATTCCAGACAATCTGATCGTCGATTCTCGAGAGATCGAGAACGTTGGAGACAACATCGTTTTGATCTGTACGGGTTCACAGGGCGAGCCTCTTGCAGCGCTTTCTCGAATGGCAAATGGTGATCATGCGATCAGAGTAGGAGAAGGCGACACAGTCGTCCTTGCTTCATCGTTGATCCCCGGAAATGAAAATCCGGTCTTCCGGGTAATAAACGAACTGACTCGATTTGGTGCGAAGGTCGTCCACAAGGGCAATTCCCTTGTGCATGTTTCGGGCCATGCCGCCGCCGGTGAATTGCTTTATTGCTACAACATCGTCAAACCGAAATACGTATTACCCGTTCACGGGGAATGGCGACATTTACGTGCAAACGCCGAGCTTGCGATTCAAACGGGTGTTGCGCGCGAAAATGCGATCATTATCGAAAACGGAATCGTCGTTGATCTAGTTGAAGGCGTCGCAGTTGTTTCAGGAAGTGTTCCCGTTGGGTTCGTCTACGTTGACGGCCAGAGTATTGGTGACATCACCGAATCCTCGCTTAAGGATCGACGCATTCTTGGTGAAGAAGGTTTCATATCTGTCGTGGTTGTAATCGATTCTCAAAGTGGAAAAATCGTTGCTGGCCCCGATATACATGCTCGAGGATTCGCAGAAGATCTCGCGCTATTCGACGAAGTGAAACTGAGGATTGAGAAAGCACTTGCTGAATCAGTTGCGGATGGCATTAACGGAACTCACCAACTTTCTCAAGTTGTGCGAAAAACCGTAGGCGGGTGGGTTGGAGGAGAACATCGGCGAAGGCCGATGATTGTCCCTCTAGTTATCGAGGTATAGCCTCACGGCGCGCCTAAGGTGATTGATTTTGTTTAGGAATTACGCTCTTACCCGTGGCTGCAAAGAGTAGAAAAAGCAGAAAAAAATCCAGCAAGGGCGCGATAGTTGGTCGCGCACTCGGCGGGCTATGGCGCTTTGCAGCAAAGGCCATCGGGAGCACCGTTCGATTCCTTGCACGGGGCGCAAAGGATTTGGACCCGGTGCATCAAAGAGATGGCATGGCCTTTCTCTTTCTGATTTTTGCACTTATCGCGGCAGCGGGTTCTTGGTTTCATCTCGATAATCTCATCGGCAGAGCACTCTATGACTTCTTCTATGGGATGTTCGGAAAGATTGGTTTCTTTACACCCCTAGTTCTGCTCTACTTTGCACTCAGACTTTTCCGGGTGCCTGAGGAAAAAGCTGCAACGGGGCGGATCACGGTTGGGACTGTCGCGCTGCTTGTAAGTGCGACGGGTTTGGCCCACTTGGTTAATGGATCTGAAGGCACCGGGGCAAACGCGATGCATCATGGGGGAGGGTGGATCGGGTACGGCGTATCCCGTCCACTTGTGCTTTTGATGACGCCTGTTCTTGCCTATCCAGTGTTGATTTGCTTATTTATATTCGGCCTTTTGGTGATCACTGCGACGCCGGTATCGCAGGTCTTCACAAGAATAAAGACTACGGTGGTTTGGGTTTACACGAAGATCTCAGGCGGTGTCAGAAAGTCGGTAGATGCTTTTGAGATATCCGAATCTCCTCCCTTTGAGACACCACTGGTTGCCCAGTGGCCACAGCATGTCGAAGAAGAACTCGACGAAGAGAGTTTTGACGAAGAATTTACCGTCCCCATTCCCGTTGATGCGCCAACTTTCAGCGAGCACGCTCGCGCCGAAGGCAAACGTCCAGTGCAGTTGCTCCTCACAAATGATGCGAAGTACGAACTTCCATCTCCTGATCTACTTCGTGCTGGTCCCCCAGCCAAGGCCAAGAGCAAAGCGAATGATGCAGTTGTTGCCTCCCTAACGGAGGTATTTTTGCAATTTGAAATTGATGCAACTGTAACTGGGTTTATGCGTGGGCCAACAGTGACTCGATATGAAGTCGAACTAGGTAATGCAGTTAAGGTTGAGCGAATTACCGCGCTTGCCAAAAACATCTCATATGCCGTCGCAAGCAGTGAAGTACGCATACTTTCACCGATTCCGGGCAAGTCAGCCGTCGGAATTGAAATCCCAAATTCGGATCGCGAAATTGTTGCACTTGGCGACGTTCTTCGATCCTCGGTAGCCGGCCAAGATCATCATCCGATGCTTGTCGCTCTAGGTAAAGACGTTGAAGGTAATTTCATTTGCGCCAACCTGGCAAAAATGCCGCATCTCTTGGTGGCAGGCGCAACGGGCGCGGGCAAGTCCTCGATGATCAACGCAATGATTGTCTCAATTCTCATGCGTTCAACACCAGATGATGTCCGTTTAATTCTGATTGATCCAAAGCGCGTCGAACTCACTGCATACGACGGGATTCCGCACCTCATTACTCCGATTATTACAAGCCCCAAAAAGGCAGCAGATGCTTTGCAGTGGGTGGTGCGCGAAATGGACCTTCGCTATGAGGATCTTTCGACTTTCGGATACAGGCATATAGATGATTTCAATAAGGCGGTGCGGTCAGGTAAGACAGTTGCTCCTCCAGGAAGTGATCGGGTACTCGAGCCGTATCCGTATTTGCTTATCGTCATTGACGAATTAGCAGATCTGATGATGATCGCTGCCAAAGAAGTTGAAGAGTGCGTTGTGCGAATTACCCAGTTGGCTCGATCAGCTGGCATTCACCTTGTTTTGGCGACGCAGCGACCAAGCGTTGACGTTGTAACTGGATTGATCAAGGCAAATGTTCCGTCACGTCTTTCTTTTGCCACAAGCAGTCTTGCCGATAGCCGCGTAATTCTGGATAGCGCTGGAGCTGAAAAACTTATTGGTCAAGGCGATGCACTTTTTATTCCTATGGGTGCTTCACGAGCCGTGCGAATTCAAGGGGCATACGTTTCGGAGAGAGAAATAGAAGGTGTAGTAAATTGCGTAAAGGCTCAATTGACTCCGCGATATAGAAGCGACGTCACCGTTTCGCAGGTTCGTCAGGTTGTTAACGAAACCGAAATAGGCGATGACCTTGAGTTGTTAATGCAAGCGGTGCATCTAGTCGTCACTACTCAATTCGGCTCGACATCCATGTTGCAAAGAAAACTGCGAGTTGGCTTTGCAAAAGCTGGACGGCTGATGGATCTCATGGAATCACGAGGAATCGTTGGCCCCTCGGAAGGGTCGAAGGCTCGGGTCGTTCTCGTGAAGGTTGAGGATTTGGACGCCGTGCTGGCAACCTTGGAGGACTAAGTCCAGCGTGTGAGGTGCTCGTCGCAAATTGGGAGTACCAACTTTTGGCAATAGCGCGTTACCCTTGCCCTCTGGATCACCCATCAGCAAGGTTTAGATTAAGGCCCGATATGTCACTCGGCACGTCAATAAAAGAAGCGCGAAAGCGCGTCGGTATGAGCATTGAAAAGCTCGCCGAACGCACGAGTATCCGCACCGCTTTGTTGCGCGATTTCGAGTTGGATGATTTTTCAAAATGCGGCGGCGACACCTATGCCAAGGGGCATGTTCGCAATATTGCAAATGCATTGAGTGTCGAACCTTCGGTCTTTCTTGATCTCTACCAAACAGAACAGACCAAGGCCGAGCGGCCCATGTACGACCTACTTCTTGAAAGCAAAGTGGCGCCTCCCGTTAATCAGAAGTCACGCCTTTCACTTAAGATGCTGTCAACTATTTCCGCAAGTGCTGTGGTGTTAGTTGTAGGTGGACAAATTGCGTACACAAATTTTCAACCGGCTAAAGGAAGCTCAACGAAGTCATTAATCCTTTCAACATTGCCAGCAACAACGACCCCTGCACCGACGGCAACACCTACTTCCACAGTTCCTCCAGCTGGTACTGTGGCTACACCAGTTGCGGGTTCGATCAATGTCTATGTCTCGGCAAATCGAGGCGATTCGTGGCTTTCTGTCTCAAATAGTGCTGGAACCAGTCTCTTTGCGGGGCGCCTGAGCCAGGGTCAGAGCCAGACATTTTCTGATACCACTTCTCTCACAATTCGCTATGGAAATGCCGGAGCTGTCGATGTGGTCGTGAATGGCACGCCAACTCCTGTTCCTGGAGCGATGGGCGAGGTGGTTGATCGCACCTACGCTTCGAATTCTGTCAATTAACTCTGTATCATCACTTAAATGAATCGAACAGTTGCGGTTGTCACTTTGGGATGCGCTCGCAATGAGGTCGATTCAGAGGAATTAGCTGGACGGTTAGCAGCCGATGGTTGGACTCTCGTGGACGAGGTCGAATTTGCTGAGGTTGCATTGGTAAATACCTGCGGTTTTATTGAATCTGCCAAGAAGGATTCAATTGACGCACTACTTGAGGCAAATTCGCTGAAAGGTCATGGCGTAACTCGCGCGGTTGTTGCGGTTGGATGCATGGCTGAACGCTATGGACAAGAACTTGCAAAGGCTCTTCCTGAAGCGGATGCGATCTTGAGCTTCGACGATTACAAGGACATCAGCGCCCGCCTCCAATCGATTGTCTCGGGCGAGAAGCACTCTCCTCACGCACCTAAGGATCGAAGGGCACTTTTACCAATGGCGCCGGCTGATCGGGTCGCCGTTCGTGATGCACAGCTCGGGACCTCTCAGGTCGGTGCTGGTGGGTCGTTGTTCAGGAAGCGTTTGGGAAATGCGCCTTGGGCGCCGCTGAAGATCGCATCAGGATGTGACCGCAGGTGTTCATTCTGCGCAATTCCTTATTTCCGCGGCTCTTTCCTCTCACGGAGGCCCCTTGAAATCATCGAGGAGGCCAAGTGGCTGGCCGGGGAAGGGGTCACTGAACTCTTTTTGGTGAGCGAGAACACCACTTCCTATGGGAAGGATTTAGGTGATCTTCGGCTTATGGAGAAGATTTTGCCAGAACTTGCCGAGATCGATGGGATTACCCGGATACGCCTTTCGTATTTGCAGCCCGCCGAAATGCGTCCATCTCTTCTGCAGGCGATTGTCGAGCAAGACAAAGTCGTTCCATATTTTGATCTGTCATTCCAACATTCCAGCGGATCGGTTCTTCGAGCGATGCGCCGATTCGGCGATAGCGAGAAGTTTCTCCATCTTATTGCGCAGATCCGCGCGCTCTCACCGGAAGCCGGTATTCGCTCTAACGTGATCGTCGGTTTCCCGGGGGAAACCGAAGAGGATTACCAAGAGTTGGTTGGTTTCGTATCTCAAGCCGAATTGGATGCGATCGGGGTTTTTGGATATTCAGATGAAGACAACACCGAGGCATTGATACTTCCTAACAAGGTTGACCCCGATCTCATCCGCCATCGAGTCGATGAACTTTCGACCTTAGTCGATGAACTTGTGACAGAGCGTGCGGCGTCGAGAATAGGCGAGAAGGTCTCCGTTCTGATTGAAGATGCAGAATTGCAAGAGGGCCGCGCTGCACACCAGGGGCCCGAAGTGGATGGAACGACATCATTTGTGGATACACAATACTCAGTGGGGGATTACGTCGAAGGTATTGTGATTGATTCGCTAGGTGCCGACTTGATTGCGAAACCTGCATGATCCGTCGATCTGAGATGAATCTCCCCAATTCAATAACTATTTCTAGAATTCTCGCTCTTCCATTTTGCGTGTATGCATTGTTTAAAAATGGCGGCACCGATCCAACGTGGCGAACCATTTCCTTCTTGCTCTTTTTCATAGTGGGTGCCACGGATTTCTTGGACGGAAAGTTGGCGAGAGCTCGCAATTCGGTTACAGAATTTGGCAAACTGCTTGACCCTATTGCCGACAAGGCACTGATAGGTACAGTGCTTATCAGTCTTTCAATTCTCAATTTTCTACCATGGTGGGTCACCATCGTGATTCTGACCCGCGAAATTGGAATCACAATCTTTCGTTTTGCCGTAATAAAAGAGGGCATAATCCCGGCAAATAGAGGTGGCAAGGTCAAGACGATCGTTCAGAACTTTGCTGCCGGCTTCTACATACTTCCCTTGCATCCATCATTGAATTGGTTCCGCGAACTTTTCATGGGTGCTGCACTAGTTTTAACGGTTGTCACTGGAATTTGGTACCTAGTTGAGGCCCGAAAAGGGTAAATTCGGCTCATGCAAAAAGTCTTGGTGCGCGCGATCATTGACGAGCTTCGCAGTCGTGGAGAGAGTCTTTCTGTTGCGGAGTCGCTTACGGGCGGTGGGCTAGGTGCGGCAATTACTTCGATTCCCGGTTCTTCGGACATTTTTCTGGGAGGTGTGATTGCCTACCAAACGGCCGTGAAACAAGAGATTCTGATGGTCTCCACTTCCCTTATTGATGAATTCGGTGTTGTGAGCGAAGAAGTCGCAGTAGCGATGGCCGAGGGATCGCGCGAACTTTTCAAATCGACATGGGCGATTGCCACCACTGGCGTAGCCGGTCCGGGGCCATCAGATGGCGTGGAAGCGGGGACCGTATGGATCGCAATTCGCGGTCCAATCAACCAGAGCACCGCGTTGGCCATCCAAGGCGAGCGTGAAGAGGTGCGAAACGCCTGCTTATCCAGCGCGATTACAGCTTTTGCGCGTATCCTTGCATCCTGACGAGATGAACGTGAGGAGGGAAAAAATGGTTCTATTGCGCGAGCACATTGGACAATCCCTGCGCTCTGCCCGCACGAGCCAGAACCGCACCCTTCGTGACGTGGCACGCGAGGCGAGAGTCTCTCTCGGATATCTCTCTGAAGTTGAGAGGGGTCAGAAGGAAGCTTCATCCGAATTGCTCAATTCCATCTGTCAGGCTCTAGGTCTTTCACTTTCATTCGTCATTTCGGATGTCGCTCGCGAGATTACTTCTCGTGAGGCCGTCAAACTCGTGGTCGTCGACGCTGCATAAAGTAGCGTGACATTGACCCTGCACATTCTTGACTCAGATGAGCCGTACAAGCGTCAGATGACTTCATATCGACGTACTCGAAGTGCAATTCTTGAAGGCGCAAAGTCGCTGATTGCCTCAGTTGGTTTGCAACGTATGAACATGATCGAAATTGCGGATACATCAGAGGTCTCTCGCGCCACCTTGTACAACCACTTTCGCGACAAAGGGAGCGTTCTACGCGCCTTACTTGAGAGCGAGGTCGAGCGGGTTTTCCAACTTGTCGATAGTGATATCGCTCCTGCTGAGGCGCTCGCGGAGTTATCTCTTGCCATTTCCTCTGATGCTGCGTTGAAGACTATGCGTGTGGTCGATTCTGGTTTGGTAACTCAGATGCTTGCTCAAACCGATGATGCGCTCTGGGTACAGATTGATCTTGGGCTAAATCGATTGTTGGGCAATGGAGTTCGATCTGGAATCGCCCGACTCTGGTTGCTTGGCCAAGTCCTACAACCGTTAACTCCCGAACAGAGTCGAGAACAGGCGAGGGCAATCGCATCAATGGCTCACTAGAAGTTCAACCTACGAAACTGTCCTGCTCTTCCCGCAACAGACCCGACATTTGGATTGCCTTTTCGTATGCGTAAACCCCCCGATCGGTAAGACCGACCTCGACATATACACGCGCTATGTCACCCCACTGCATGGCGAGTTCTCGTGAGGGCTCCTCTCGCTCCATCTGGTCGGTGGCTCGAACTAATTCGATCTTGGAGTCTTCGTAATTGCCCATTCGAGCAAGAACTTTGGCAACTTGAACAAGCAATGAAACTTTGGGACCGGGAATCTCCACCGACATCTCTGACAGGCCCTTCCTGGCATAGGAGAGAGCAATCGGAAAGTTTTCTCTCCTAAGTGCGACCTCAGAGAGAATTTCGCAAGCGTATGCAGCGCCGGAATTGAAGTTTTGGGTTACGGCATCCAAGTACTCGGCCTGCGCCAGTTTCTCAACAAAATCCAAATCCGTGTTCGGCAGTTGCAGCAAAATGTTGGCTGCATTGTGATTTATAGCCGGAATTGCGGTGCGAAGTCCAGCGATTTCGGCCCACTTTTTTGCCTCCCTCGCATGTCGAAGCGCCGTTGTGAGATCGCCGCGATTATTCAACACGGTTGATGATTGCCAGAGGGATTGAGCCAGCGCTTTAGGAGATGAACTCTTTTCAGCAAGTTCAAGCGCCCGGAGAACGAGTTCCTCAGCCCTAGAACTATCACCACGGTTCAGGTGACACCCAGATGTTTGACTCAGCAATTCAACGGTATCGGTTCTACTCCAATTTGAAGAATAACTTCGCAACAATTCTTCTCCTTTTGCTGCGCCCATACCCAAATTACCCGATCGGGAGCAAACCCATACAATCTCGTTTCCGACGCGAGCCTGGAGATCCACGTTGTTATGTGGAACTCTCCGAAAGAGCGAATCCAATTCATCAAACACTCCAGCAAATTGACCTTGGCGAGATTTGGTTTGGATCAAAACCAATTCTGCGGTGAGACGAGAATTCCTCGGGAGCCGCCTTGAGCCCAAGACCTTGCGGGCATACTCCGACGCCAGATCGAAATTCCCATCCTTCAGGGCCACACTTGCTTGATTCAAGGCGAGGGCGGTTTCGTGTCCCTCACCGACGAACCTATCTTTCCAAGTCATTCATCAATGCTACCCATCACCGTGAACCCGAGGAACATTTTCTAAAGGAGAAGGTGAACCGGATTTCAGATTTGGAATTGGGAAAGGACTGATTTCGGTGAATCGGCGCGAATATATACGGGGATTTGATCAATGGGCGTGGCCACTTCGATCCACTCTCCGCCTTGTCTCAGATTGTGGTCCCAAAAGTCTATCCAGACACCATCTGGTAAATACACACGTTGTGTCGTAACATCCGCCTCGATTACGGGACAGACCAACAAATATCGGCCCAGCATGTATTGATGTGGAGCGTTCCAAATTCCTGGATCGTCTGCGTAATCGAAGAACAATCCGGCCATCAAGGGCCTGCCCGACGAAATCGCTTCTACTCCTTCGCCTTCAAGGTAGGGGATTAGCATCTTTCGTATCTCTACGAATTTTCGAAATATTGGAAGAACTCGATTATCACCTGTTTGCTCTGCAATGTTCCATGGAGAACGATCGTTCGAGGGGACGACGTGGTGATTGAATTCAGAGTGGAATTGCATGATGGGGCAGAACGTGGCCATCGCAGTGCCGCGTAGATAGAGCTCACTCGTTGGCAACTCACCACTGAATCCGCCGATATCCCAACCCCAGAAAAATAGTCCACTTGCCGAAGCGGTAATTCCGGCGCGCAACGTCGCCCTGAGCGCTTCCCACGTCGAGTCTTCGTCTCCGGCCCAAAAGGTGGGGTAAGAACTGCTGCCCGCAAAACCCGAGCGAGAAAAAGTGATCCCTTCTTTGTTTGATGACGCGAAGAGTTCGTGGAATGTCTGTGAGTAAGCGACGGGGAACGAGTTGTTCTTCTCCAGCCCGCAGCGCCCGTCTAAGTAGTGCAGATCTGATCCCCAAGCATGTTCACCTCCATCGGTTTTGAAGCCGTCCACGCCCATGTCATCCACGAGATAACGGTGCAGATCACTCCACCACTGGCGTACGTTTTCGTCGGTGAGATCGGGCAATAATGCGTCACGAAACCACGGGACTCTCACTCGGTATGGATTGCCTTCGGCATCTTTGATGACAAGGTTTTTGTTGATGGCGTAATTCCACATTGCGTTGACTTGGGAACCTGGAGACCCCTCTTCTTTGATCACCGGTATCTGCCACAGCAAAACCTTGATATCCCTATTGTGGAGGTCATCGATCATTTTTTGCGGATTGGGCCATGCGCCGTCTTTGGAGTATGTAATGTCGGATGCTCGTAGCCCTTTAGAGCCGTCGGTGGGTATGTATTTCCCGTCCCTAAAGACAGTGAATGTGGACTCGTCCGACCAGGCTTCAATTACGATGGCGCCGAGTTCGATGTCGTTATCAAGGCTCGCTTGAATTTCGGCTTCGACGCGTTCCTGGGTGTTCCATTCATTACTGCTGCCCCAAAGGGTGTATATCCACGATGGCGGCGCTTTCGGCAATTCAAATTCGCTCATGTAAGCATGCAGCATTTGGGTGGCTGAGCCTTCATAAGTTTTGATTTCCAAGTTTTGCTGATCAACGGACATGTCGACTTCAATTCTCAGACGGTCGGATTCCGTAGCACCGACGTCGTATCGACTCGGATTGGCCGTTTTCAAGTAGAAGCCATAATCACTTCCAACAATCATTCCAAACGGGGCCGGCAGATAAGTTCTATGGCCTTGACCTTTGTATTCCTCGTAAACGAGCGCATCCACGAATTCCCCACGTTGGTCGATCGCGTGGAAGCGTTCACCGAAGCCAATTACGTGGTCATTAGCGGTAAGGGGGAGAGCGAAGCGAACTCGAAAGACTTGGCCACTGGAATCCTTGAGTATTTCTTTGTCGGTGACGATGACCTCTTTGGGAAGGGTCCCGATTTGTTGGAGGTAGCCGTCCGTATCTGATTGCCACACCAGCGCACACAAAGAAAATGGATCTGTATGTTCTCCAGTGTCACTCTCCAACCAGTAAATGATCTCTTCAAAATCTTCGAGGAATGGCAGAGCGACTTCCCATTCCTTTTCGTCGATATTTTGCGTGGAAGAATGTGAAATCTCTGATAGGTGAGTTTCTTTTCGGATGTATTTTGCAGTTTGCCCATACGGTCCATGTTCTTCAGGTGCCGGAGCTCCTAAGTAATGAAGTGGATGTATGTGGGTTACTGACCCCCTTCGCAAGTGCAAGAAGACACCCTCAGTTTGGAGGTCGGTTCTTGCACGCACTTTCCAGGACTCGCCAGCAATTGGATGAGTTGGTATGCGTTGATCAGGCTCGTACCTATAAGGATGGCCGATGCCAAGTGGAGTGTGGCTAAGCAATGATCTGGCTAATCTCAGCTACTTGTGGAAAATGGAATATTAACGATGGTCCACGCAGATTTGATATCAACTTCAATGCTCGATCGATTTCCCTCAGTTTTGAGTGCTTTGAGGTCGAACTGCGCACCGCCTGTACCGTGGGCAAACGAAGCCTGGTTTGAGAAACCGGCTGCTTCAATGGAGATTGTCAGCTTTGATTTCGATGAAATAGGCTTCTTTGGCGTATCCCAAATGCAGTCGTCTTGATCGAGAAGATTTATAACGTGGAAGGTAAGCCCTGTCTCACCACCGAAGACCCTGATCCAGAGATGTTTAGAAATCGCCTCGTGACTAATTGGGTCAGCCGATTCAAATTTGATTTCATTATTCACTCCAAAAGCGTTGATGAGTGTGACATCAACTCGCGTCTTGTCGTAGATCAGGTCGCCTGCGGCAACCAGGAAATCGTAGTATTTTTGAATAGTATTCAATGTAGATTCTGGAGCTACATAGTTGTTTACATAATATGCGTGGTGAAGAATTCGACCGTCGCCTCCTGTGATTAGATGTGAAGCACCGCCAGATGTCACACTTGCAAATGCCAACTCAAAGGAAGCAACAGCCTCTGACTCTTCGACACCCTTACCGATGGCACCAAATGGATGCAGATAGGCCGAAAGTATTACGGGTTTTGAAGGATCTAGTAGGCGTGCTTTCGTGGCCAGATCAGCCAGATCCCTATATGTGGAATGAGGATCCCATACCTCGATATAGGTCGCGTGTTGCGGAGTCTGCGTGGTACTCCATGTTGGATAGTCATTTACGTTATTGAAAATGAGCTTGCAATCAGGAAGCTCTTTCACCATCTCGTTTAGCATCGCTGGAAACCTCTCAGCAAGATCTACTGCGACCCCATCGGCCCTAAGTGCGTTCTTTGGCCAACCATATTGATCGAGATGGAAGGCCGTGAAGCCGAAGTCATGTGCACTCTTTAGTTGTGAAATCATATGCATTAGCCAAGCTGGGTCAGCGGGATCGACTATCCACAAGAAATTATCACCCAGTGTGTAGGGATTGCCTTCGGTGTCGAATAACCCCGCCTTCTTCCATCGCTCCCATCCTTCGGCATCAACGGCATAAATCGCTGCGTATCCAGATGCCGTGGCACCTACGTTGAGGTATCCGCGAATCAGCTCCTTGATTTTTTCAGTTGAAATTTGCTGTCCAAGTGGATCTGGATAGTGTGATTCGGACGTTGTTAGAAATTCATGCTTCCAAGCCCAGTCGTAAAATTGGATCGCAGTTAAGTGAAGTTTCTGTGCCCATTTCACATAGTCTTGGGTTTTCACTAAATCTGAAAATTCGGCGATGAAGCCGTATCGCATTCTCTCCCAAGGGTTTTGAAGAACTTCGAAAGCCGAACTGATAGTGCTTCCATCGGAGTTAGTCCAACGGAGCGAGTAAGCCCCTTCAGGGAAGGTCCCTAAATTGAATTCAGCGCCACTTTTTGAATCTGAAATTGGCAAGCCAAGATGAGATACAGATACGGCTCCAGAATCTGGAGCTATTCCCGTGATCTCCTCTGTTGGAAGATATGAAACCTTGTCGAATATCAGATCCATTGCTAGTTCGCTCCTTCGTTAAGCATGAGTAGATACATTGCGTGTGACCAAAGTAAAGGTGTTGCCACTGGTCCCCATCGTTTGACCCAAGGTGCAACCATCTCTGGGTCCTGAGTGCCTTGAATGCTTTGCTCAGGCAATTCCAAAGTTTCGGTGGCTTGGTCAACGATCCATTGTTGGGCGGATTCGAAATCTGCTTCGTTACCCGTAAGTCGGTCATACCAACCAAGCCAACTGGTAAGAAGTATCCACTCGCCACCACCGAAGTATGTGTCTCCAAGGTAGCGATGAATTCCACCAGTTTGGCCACGCAGATCTGTTCGAATCGCCTCAACTGTCTTCACGAAGATTGGATTATCCAATTCAACGAGTCCCAGAGGAAGTGCTATCCAGAGCAAGCTCGAATCCACTCGATCGTCGCTAAATCCTTTGCAAAATCTTCCATCCCTCACAAAGTTGGCAAGTAGAGAATCAAGAACATCATTTGCTTCCTGGATGTATTTTTCCTCGCCCAAAAGTATTCCGGCGCTGTTAAGGCCTGCAGAGATCGCCGCGACAGTCGACGCGTGCTGCCCGTCTCCGAATTCCTCCCAACAATCAAAGCAGTTAGTCTTCCAGGTGGCGGACAGGTACCTGGCAACTAGGTCAACCACTTCCGCATTAAAGTCGGTATTTCCCAATTTTTCGTGGTGTCTTCTTAGTTCGGCAAGCCACAGGCCGTAGCCATCCAACTGATAGTTAGGCCACGCCGAATTCTCCAACTCACCGAATTTTTCTAGTGCTCCGTCCAATGTATAGCGAGTCGGTAGCATCTCATCCATGTGAGGCAGTTCGCCGTTATTAAGGCGGAGTATGAGTGATTCGGCAGCGTCTTTCTGTTCTAAAAGTGTTCGTTCCGCCCATCGATGGAATCTTGTAGCCGAATCAGAATTGCCAACGGAATCCATCGCCATGGCGCAATAAGCGCCATCTCTCAACCAAGAAAAGTTGTATGTAGGGAAATTCGGGGATGCGACGTAAGCGCCGGAGGGTGCTTGACCAGCAAGTATCACCTCAATACTTTTTAAGCCCAGCCCCCCGTCAGCGGTAGTCAAAGGAGTTTCTAAGGGGAAGGCCATTATTCTTTATCCTTTCAAAGCATCTGCGGAGAGTCCGCGGATAAACTGTCGTTGAAATAGAGCAAAGACCACAATCACCGGAACAATTGCGATCGTCGAGGCTGCAAAGACGAGTCCCCAATTTGTCAGGTGCTGTCCTTGAAAAACAGAAATGGCAATTGGGAGAGTTCTCTTATCTGGGTCATTTATTATTGTGAGAGCCCACACGTATTCGTCCCAACATGCTAAGAACGTGAAAATACCAACCGTTGCCAGCGCCGGCCTCGAGAGGGGGAGAATCAGTCTCCAGAAGCGTCGAAATGCTCCCGCGCCGTCCATGATCATTGCCTCTTCAAGTTCCCACGGAATTTCTTCAAAGAATCCTCGAAGGAGGAATGTATTGAATGCTAAATTCGTGGCAACATAGAAAAGGATGAGCCCGATAAGAGAGTTGATGAGATGCAACTGATTTGCGAGCAGGTACTGCGGTATCAGGAGCATCATCCCGGGCACCATTAAACCCACAAGCAGCAACCAGAACATGATGTTCTGCCCCTTGAAGTTGAAACGCGCGAAGGCGTAAGCCATCATGGCGGACAAAAGAGCTGCGAAAACTGTCGATATCACAGAGACAAAAACCGAATTGGCAAAATAATGGCCGAAGCTATTCGATGTCCAAGCGTCCGTATAGTTGCTCAGAGTTGGATGCTTGGGAATGAATTGTGGCGGAATTTCAAATAGGTATAGCTGCGGTTTAAATGAGGTCGCAAATAGATATAGGAACGGAATGATCATTATCGCGGCGCCGACTATGAGCGTCACATAACGCAGCACTCTGAAAGTGATCTGCCTCTTCTTACTGCCGACTATCATCGGACCACCCTTGTTACGCCGCCTCTAAAGAGGCGCATTTGGACAAACGAAATTCCAAAAACAATGATCGCGAGCGTGAAGGCAAGGGCCGATCCGTAGCCGAAGTCCAGGAACTGGAAAGCTTGGTGGTACATGTAGCTGAGAACGACCTCTGTTTGTTGCTGTGGGCCGCCTCCGGTCATGATAAACGCGGACGTGAAGACGTTGAGACTTCCGATCACCAGCATTATCGTGACAAAACTCAGAGTTAAACGTATCGACGGAAGTGTGACGCTAAAGAAGGATCGCCACGGGCCAGCACCATCAATGGCGGCGGCTTCTGTTAGCGAATCTGGCACACCCATTAGCGCTGCTAGGAAGATCAACATCGACCAGCCAACACCTTTCCAAACTCCCAAGATGCCAATAGTGATCATCGATGGCCAACGTGTGTCGAGCCAACCAATATTGTGGGAGGAAAGATGTAAGAAGCTGTGAAGAACCCAGTTTACAAATCCAGCATCAGTGCTAAAGAGGAATTTAAAGAGCAAGGAAACAACAACCCAACTGGTAACAACGGGGATATAGAAGAGCGCTCTGAATAGTCCGCGCCCCGGGATCTTCCTAACGAGGAGCATCGCAACAGCGAGCCCAAATATTATTTGAAGCGGGACTGTAAAGACCATGTAGACAGCTGCGTTTTCAAGGGCTCGCCAAAATACGGGGTCATGCATTTCCCGCACATATTGGTGCAAACCAACAAAGGTACTCGGAGATCCTGGAAAGACACCCCAATTGTAAAAACTTATTTGAAGTGCTCGAAAAATTGGATAGATAATCGTAAGTAAGAAAAGTAAAAAACCGGGTGCCAAAAAGATGTACGGGACAAACCCCGCTTTGGATGATTTTGACGGCCCGTGAGGAACGTTGGCCAGCACCGAAGTGCTGGCCAACGTTGAGCGTCCTTTTTTACTTGAGTAGTGGCTCAATTTGCGCCGCTGCCTCGTCCATTGCTGCTTGTGCAGTTACTTTGCCTGACATCGCTGCGGCAACTTCGGTTCCAATGATCGAATCGATCTTTGAATAGTTAGGAACTGGCGTACGTGCCTTCGCTGTTCCGAGTTGCTTTAGGAAGGTTGCGTAGTAAGGGTGAATTGCTGTTACCTGCTTGCTGAGGGCGCTCAATACCGAGAGCTGTCCAGCCTTGGTCATAGCAACTTGTGCACTCTTCGAGAGCATGAAGCGGACGAACGCCATCGCGGCCGGCTTGTTCTTGCTCTGTGCGGTGATGTTTATATCTTCGCCGCCGACAACGCTACTGCTTCCGCCAGCGCCTGCTGGAACGAGAGCCTCAACGGGGTGGAAGTTTGGATATCCGCCGCCCCAGATTGGGTTCATCCAAGGACCATCCAATGTCATTGCGTAGTTACCCTTTGCAACGCCATCGTAGGTGCTCATTCCACCGGATGCGCCTAGCATTGAATCTGGAATCGCGCCGGCCTTGTAAAGATCGGCCAGGAACTGGATTGCAGAAACTGTCTTTGCACCGTTGATGTAACCCTTGGCTGTCGTGTTGGTTGAGTTAGTTATTGCTCCGCCAGCTGACCAGATCCATGGCAAAACGTTCCACCCACCTGTACCGCCATCACCGTAAAGATAAATTCCCTGAGCCTTGAGGAGAGGGGCATCAGCCAACATGTCAGCGAAGGTCTTTGGAACAGTGGTGATTCCGGCCTTTGCAAATGCATCCATGTTCGCGAACATTACGCGTGTATTGGTATCAAGAGGCAAGCCGTAGTAGTGGCCACCGTAGTAGTTGGTTGAGAGAGTTCCTGGATAAACGGTCTTGGCCAGCTTGTCGAATCCAGCCATTTTGCCGTCTAGCTGAGCAAAAACCTTGCCTTGTGCAAACGTTGGAACCCAAGGTAGGTCAGAGCGAACTACGTCAGGAAGGGTATTCGTCATCGCACTTGTCAAGAGCTTCTGATAAAGATCATCATGGCTGAAAACGACATGCTTGACGGTGATATTTGGATTTGCCTTTTCGAAAGCAGGAATCAAGGTCTGCTCAAGTGTCGGTGTCTCCGAAGTTGAATACGAAGTCCAAAATGTGATTGTAACTTTCTTACCGGATGAGGCGTCTGCATTGCTTACGACGCCGAACATTGAAACGAGAGACCCGATTGCAAGCAGAGCGACTGAACGCTTTGCCCACAAAGATCCTTTGCCTTTGGTCATTGTTGCTCCTGTCAGTTAGGTGAGGGTTTTTTTATTTACCACAACTATTTCTTGCTCACCTCCGACCAAGTTAGTCGGGTAAAAGGTGGCCGAATCGGTCTCATGTTCATGAGACGTAGCTCTCGGCTTTTGCTGCGATACGCAGTCTGTTTTTTACTTCTGCAGAACTCGGATTGGTTCGATGGTTTCTGCTGAGTGATGCTTGAAGGACGATCGCCGTGGCACCAAGTGCCCATTTGGCGTCATCCCACGGATCTACCTCAATGTCGAACTTGTTCATCGTCGCGACTACATGTGAGGCTAAGGTTTTCTTAAAGTACCTTTCCCAAAGATCCCAGCCCTCTACGCCTTCACCGCTGATGAAAATCAATTCGGGGCCAAAGACGTTGATGACATTGGCCAGTGCGATTCCAAGTCGCTCTGCCGGTTCTGTGAAGAGATCCTCGGCGATCTTTCTATCATTTCGTGCCAAGGTCCAAAGTTCTGACATGGATGTAGATTTTGGAATGTAGCCCGCAGCAACTGCTGCATCATGGATTGCCGGACTGGATGCCACAGTCTCCAAACATCCGAATTTGCCACACTCGCATTTAACGCCGCCATTGATGGCGTTCACATGGCCGAATTCACCAGCTCCATATGAGCCCGCATATAGCTCGCCGTTGACGACGATTCCCATTCCAATACCGCGACCGAGAGTGATTGTTAAAAAGTTGCTGACGTCTCGACCATGGCCGTAAAGACTCTCAGTGATTGCAAGGGTATTGACATCGTTTTCCAGAAGGACCGGCGTATTTAACGCGTCTGAGATCCGTTTTCCAACGTTGACGTTATTCCAGCCAAGCATTGCCGATTCGGCTGTTCCAGAGTCGACGGGGGAGACCACACCCGGAATTCCGATGCCGATTCCAAGGAGCTGTCCCTTGATTTTTTTGGTCTGCTTCTTCAATAGGGCGATGAGCTCCTTGATTGCGTCTTCCCCCCTAGAACTGAAAGGTTCCTCAAAGCTCCACAAGATTTCAGATTGAAGGTTGATGCAAACTCCCACAGCGTGGTTATCGGCGAGTTTCACACCCAGGACCTGACCAGCGTTGGCTACTAGACCCAGCAAGGTGGCCGGCCGACCACCCGTGGATGGAGATTGCTTCACCTCGGAGATCAAGCCGCGGTCGAATAGGTATTTGGTCGCTTGGGTGAGGGTCGGTCCACTGAGGCCAAGTTCGCGCGCAAGTTGGGCTCGAGAGACAGGTCCATTGGTTGCAATGGCTCTCAAGACCTCGTTGGTGCTATCTCGCATGTTCGTATTCCTCACCCCATCTCCTTTACTTACTTTCTTTACTTACTTTAGTAAGTTGTGGGGGGAACATTAGATCGCCACCCTGCGAATACGCAAGGGTTCGGTCAAACTTTTCATCACGATTTTGTAACGTTTGGAGCCGTCGGCCTTTGCTGGGCGTGTCGCTTCTATCGAACAGATGTTCGGATACTCTTCTTCTACCCAACCAGAGCGGTTTCCACGACGACGGCCCATGAGCCGTATCCCCGTCAGTGGCCTTCCGTACCTTCTGGACCGTGACCTCGTCGAGAGACATCAAGAGATGTCGGTAGACGTTTAGTTGAAAGGAAAGAAAGTGGCTGCAGCAGATAAGTCAGATAAAGCAAATAACGACCGCACAAAAGCCCTTGATACAGCCCTTGCCCAGATTGAACGTCAATTCGGCAAAGGAGCGGTAATGAAGATGGGGGAACGCGGCAATATCCAAGTCGAAGTTATCCCTACCGGTTCCATCAGTTTGGACATTGCACTGGGCATCGGTGGACTTCCACGCGGTCGCGTTGTAGAAATTTACGGACCTGAATCTTCAGGTAAGACAACTCTGGCATTGCACGCGATCGCAAATGCTCAAAAAGCAGGCGGAATCGCTGCTTTTATCGATGCCGAGCACGCCTTTGATTCCGAATACGCCAAGAAATTAGGTGTTGATATAGACGCACTTCTCGTTTCCCAACCAGATACCGGTGAGCAGGCGCTGGAAATTATGGACATGTTGATTCGCTCTGGCGCACTCGACATCGTCGTTGTCGACTCCGTGGCGGCCCTTGTTCCACGGGCTGAAATTGAAGGCGAGATGGGCGATTCCCATATGGGACTTCAAGCTCGTTTGATGTCGCAGGCTCTTCGAAAGATCACTGGTGCGCTCCACCAGTCCAAGACGACTGCCATTTTCATCAATCAGTTGCGCGAGAAAATCGGTGTTTTCTTCGGCTCACCAGAGACAACTACCGGTGGAAAAGCACTGAAGTTTTATGCCTCTATTCGACTAGATATTCGTCGGATCGAAACCTTAAAGGACGGACAAGAAGCTGTTGGTAACCGCACACGGGTCAAGGTTGTTAAGAACAAGATGGCTCCACCGTTCAAACAAGCTGAATTCGACATACTTTACGGCGTTGGTATCTCGCGTGAAGGTTCGTTGCTCGATCTAGGAGTTGAGATCGGCATCGTAAAGAAGTCTGGATCTTGGTACACCTATGAAGGTGACCAACTCGGTCAGGGCAAGGAAAATTCGCGTAATTTCCTTCTTGATAATCCTGATCTATCCAATGACATCGAATCCAAAATCCGTGCGCACTATGCACCTACACCGATCGATCCTGATTTGGTTGCTGCTGTTAACGAAGCCACGGCAGAGGTCGATTTCTAATCTCTCTCATGCATCTAGACGAAGGTTCCGACCCCTACTCTGCGGCTCAGACGATTGCATTGATTGCACTCGCACCTCGAGCCAAGAGTAGGGGTGAACTTTTCGCCCACCTTAAAAAGCGTGGCGTTGCCGAAGATATTGCAAATGCAGTCCTCTATCGCCTCCAGGAACAAGGTCTTATCAATGACGAAGAGTTTGCCCGCAGCTGGAGCGAATCTCGTCAGCGGACTAAGAAACTTTCTAAGCGATTCATCGTTAATGAGTTGAAGGCCAAGGGCGTCGATAATGATGTCATCGAAATCGTCAGTTCCGAGATTGATGAGACACGAGAATATGGATTAGCCCTCGAACTAGCGCAACGGAAATATCGCCCGATTTCGCATCTCGATAAAGAGCTAATCCGCCGCCGTGTACAGGGTGCACTGGCCCGTAGAGGCTTCGATTCGGGCGTTATCAACTCTGTTATGCGCGATTTGGGTATTTAATACCCCCACTACAATTGCCCAATGGCACGCACTTATCTGGTTGAGACATACGGCTGCCAGATGAATGTTCACGATTCGGAGCGGATTTCTGGACTGCTGGATGAGGCCGGGTTCATTCCTGTGGCCCAAGGCGATCAGGCCGATATCGTGGTTTTCAATACCTGTGCAGTTCGCGAAAATGCAGATAACAAACTTTACGGAAATTTAAGTTTCCTTGCGCCAATAAAAAAGGCAAATCCACAGATGCAGATCGCCGTAGGTGGTTGCCTCGCTCAGAAGGATCAGGCCACGATTCTAAAGAAAGCACCATACGTTGATGTCGTCTTCGGCACACACAATGTTGGTTCACTACCAGTCCTCCTGGAGCGCGCGCGGATCGAGGAAGAATCGCAGATTGAAATTCTTGAATCTCTTGAGCACTTTCCCTCAACGTTGCCCGCCCGACGCTATTCAGCGTTTTCGGCTTGGGTCTCGGTATCGGTTGGGTGCAATAACACGTGCACCTTCTGCATTGTTCCAACTTTGCGAGGGATCGAAAAAGATAGAGATTCTGCCGACATCATGAGAGAAATCCGCGCTCTCGTGGATCAAGGGGTCATCGAAATTACTTTGCTTGGTCAGAATGTGAACGCCTACGGTGTCGATTTTGGAGATCGGCAGGCCTTTGCCAAACTGGTGGCGGAGTGCGGAAAGGTCGAAGGACTCGAAAGAGTACGTTTTATGTCACCTCATCCAAGAGATTTCACTGACGACGTGATCGAGGCAATGGCACAAAGTCCAAATGCGATGCCTCACCTACATATGCCATTGCAATCGGGATCCAACAAAGTCTTACAGCAGATGCGGAGGTCCTATCGAACCGATAGATATTTAGGAATTATCGAGCGCGTTCGCAGTGCCATCCCACAGTCGCAGATCACCACCGACATCATTGTCGGCTTTCCAGGCGAGAGCGAAGAAGATTTTCAGGCGACGCTAGATCTTTGCACTCAGGCGCGATTTAGCGCTGCCTACACCTATCAATACTCCAAGCGTCCGGGGACTCCCGCGGCGACTATGCCAGATCAAGTTCCTCCCGATGTAGTTGGAGAGAGATACACCAGGTTGCACCGCCATCAGGAGGCCATCTCGCTTTCCGTAAATAAAGAGGCGATTGGGCAAAGCATGCAAGTACTCGTCACCGAGCAGGAAGGCAGAAGAGATGCTGAGCGCGGCAAATTGTCAGGACGAACCGAGGATTTTCGCCTCGCGCATTTCTCAATTGATTCCGAGATGAAGCCGCGCCCTGGCGACGTTGTTACGGTTGAAATAGAGGATGCCGCCCCACATTTTCTCTCAGGGTTTGGAATCAAGACGCGTCGAACACGTGGGGGAGACGCCTACGAAATTCGCACTGCGGAAAGCAAAGTTGAGCCGCTCTTATTGGGAATGCCGGCTCTTCGCACATGAGCGTTGTTGTTATATGTGGCGCGACTGCAACAGGTAAAAGTGATCTAGCAGTGGCATTAGCCAGAGAGACAAATGCCGAGATCATCAACGCCGATTCGATGCAATTGTACAAAGGGATGGATATAGGAACGGCAAAATTGTCGCTTGAAGACAGACAAGGGATACCGCATCACCTGCTAGATGTTCTAAATGTCACCCAAGATGCAAGTGTTGCCTGGTACCAAGAAAGTGCGCGAGATTTGATTTCCGCCATCGAAGGTCGAGACAAAAATGTCATCATCGTTGGCGGCACCGGCCTGTACATCAAGGCCATTCTTGATGATTTGAACTTCCCAGATACCGATCCTGAAGTGAGGACCAAACTCAATGAGATGGCGGAGAAGATCGGCGGCCCTGCTATGCACGAACGTCTCGCCAAGCTCGACCCCGGTGCGGCGTTGGCAATTGATGCCCAGAATGTTCGACGCGTGATTCGAGCCCTCGAAGTTATTGAGATAACAGGCAAACCTTTTACCGCGAATTTGCCACGAGTAGAGAGCACGCGATTTCCCGATGCTCGACAATTTGGCTTAGTGATGGATCGGTCGACGTTGGCGATGCGAATAGATCAACGCGTCGAAAAGATGTGGGAACGAGGTCTGGTTCGCGAAACGGAGAGTCTCATAAGCGCAGGCATTCAGAATGGCCGTACCGCCCAATTGGCTCTTGGTTACGCGCAAGTCCTGAGATACAAGTCCGGAGCCATATCCGAGGCAGAAGCCAAGGAAGACACCAAGCGAGCTACGCGGCAATATGCTCGAAGGCAAGAAACATGGTTCTCGCGTGATCGCCGAATTCAGTGGATTTCGCCGAAACAACCTCGTCTTGAGACCATCCGAGAACATTTGACCCACCCTCAAATCAGATAAGCGGTTAAACTCAACGCATATATGAATACGACTGCAAAAGTGATGGCGACTTACGGCCACGGCACTGAAAATGATTTCGTCCTAGTTTTCGACCCTGACGACAAAATCGTTATGACCCCTTCTCAAGTGGCAGCAATATGCAATCGAACAACTGGGATTGGATCAGATGGCTTGATTCGCATTACAAAAGCAGACGGACGCTGGTTCATGGATTATCGCAATGCAGATGGATCCCTTGCCGAGATGTGCGGAAACGGAATACGGGTTATGGCTCGCTATCTGGTTGAAAGGGGATTTCAAAAGGAAGGAATTTTCGCCATTGATACGCGGGCGGGTTTGAAGCATCTTCGAGTACCCGCCATTGGAGATATTACCGTCAACATGGGACAGGTGAGACAAGAAGAGGATGAGATCACGGTCTCGACCAATGGTTCGAAATGGACTGGATATAACATCGACATGGGCAATCCTCATGCCGTTGTTTTCGTAGTCTCGATGGATGATGTCGGAGAACTAGACCAGGCACCTGTAGTTGAGCCCAAAGATGCATACCCCGATGGAGTCAACGTCGAATTCGTGGAGTTGGGAAAAGATCACGAGCTCAAGATGCGGGTATTTGAAAGGGGAGTCGGAGAAACTCGTTCGTGTGGCACCGGCACTTGCGCAGTTGCATTGGCCGCGAGCATTCTGGTCGGAACAAGACTTCCAACGAAATGGGTGATCTTTCCTCCAGGTGGGCGGCTAGAGGTTGAGATTGATGCTCACTCGAACGCGACGCTAACCGGTCCAGCTGTACTTCTCAGCGAACACGACATCTCCTCCTTCGTGCAGTAGTTGGATGCGCCGATGACTAAGCGAGACCAAGCAGACGATGAATTCGAAGCCCTGCTTCGCGAGAGTGCGCGAGTTGCCGAGGAATTCGATTCTGGCGAGGAGGATTCTCAACCCGAATTAGAACAGCGCCAAGGACTGCGCAGAGTCCAAGGTTTTTCAACGGAACTCCAAGATATTTCATCAGCTGAATACCGCCAACTTCAACTTGAGCGAGTCGTGCTTGTCGGAGTGTGGACTGAAGGCACCTCACAAATGGCAGAGAATTCTCTTGCGGAGTTGAAGGCCCTCGCCGAAACGGCAGGCTCTGAAGTTCTTGAAGGACTGATTCAGCGACGAGATAAGCCCGACCCATCGACATACATCGGTTCGGGAAAAGTTGAAGAGCTTAGGAAAGTCGTTGTTGCAACTGGGGCCGATACGGTTATTTGCGATGGGGAGCTTTCACCTTCGCAACTGCGCACCCTTGAAGAGAAAGTGAAGGTAAAGGTCGTCGATCGGACGGCTCTAATTCTTGATATTTTCGCTCAACATGCAAAAAGCAAAGAAGGAAAAGCTCAAGTAGAGCTTGCTCAGATGTCCTACATGCTTCCACGGCTTCGAGGCTGGGGTGGTTCCTTGTCACGCCAAGTCGGAGGTCGTGCAGCTGGGGGAGCCGGTATCGGCGGGCGTGGTCCTGGTGAAACCAAGATCGAGACTGACCGCAGACGTATCCGAGACAAGATGTCGAAATTAAAGGGCGAAATCAAGGAGATGAAGATCTCCCGTGATACAAAGCGTCAGGAAAGACGTCGCCACATGATTCCTTCGGTTGCAATAGCTGGCTACACAAATGCTGGCAAATCCTCCTTGCTTAATTCCTTGACGAATGCCGGTGTACTTGTCGAGAACGCACTTTTTGCGACCTTGGATCCGACGGTTCGGCAGACTCGCACGAGTGATGGGCGCATCTACACGCTTACAGATACTGTCGGATTCGTCAGGCATCTACCGCACCAATTGGTTGACGCATTCAAATCAACCCTTGAGGAAGTCGAGGATGCCGATTTGATTGTCCACGTTGTTGATGGATCGCACCCGGATCCATTTGAACAGATTCGCGCGGTACGCGAAGTCATTGCCGAAATAGGTGGTTCAGATATTCCAGAAATAATCGCCATTAATAAAGTTGATGTAGCCGATCCGGCAATCGTGATGCAGATACTCCGAACCGAGAAAAATAGTTACGCGTTTTCAGCGAGAACCGGTTTCGGGATGGAAGGGCTCTTATTAGCCATCGAAAAGTCTCTTCCTCACCTGATGGTTGAGATCGAAGAAACTGTTCCATACGGGCGTGGCGATCTCATCAGCGCGATTCACCAGAGGGGCGAGATCATCACGGAGGAGTACGTTCCTGAAGGCACCGCCATCCACGCGCGCGTGGATGCTGCCCTGGCCAAGCAAATTCGTGAGGCGATCTAATTCGCGATTGAACGCGTCAGCCTGCTATCTCGTTTGAGGAGTATGAACGCAAAACGAGTAATCAAGACATTTTTTCCGATATTTATTACCGCAGTGCTTGCAAGCATCACAGGCGCATATGCTGCAAATGTCGTCGCCAAGGTCGGATCATCATCCTTGGGTAAAATCGTCGTCAACGGCAAAGGAATGACGGCCTATTATTTCGATTTAGATAAGGCGAACTCAGGTGTGAGCGTGTGCTCAGGAGCGTGTGCCGCCGTTTGGCCCCCAATCACCTCAAATACTGTAAAGCCGAATGTCTCGGGCATTTCCGGGATGCTAGGAACGATTGTCCTCAAAGGTGGCAAGCACCAAGTGACTATCTCGGGCAGGCCGATCTACACCTATGCTCCAGACAAGACCCCGGGCCAGGTCAAGGGCCAGGGCGTGAAGGGCGTCTGGTATGTCATCTCACCAACGGGCAAGGAGATAAAAGTCCTCAAATTGGCTTCGAAATCGACCCCGACACCAACGGCTACCCCGACTTACGCGAAACCTAGATACTGAAAAAGCCCGCTAATTGGCCTTTTGTCGCTCTTCCCCCTATCTTTGCGCAGGTCGAGGCCCAGTTAAGACAAGGTTGAGACGAATGTCCCAAGGAATATTTACGACACGCCGAGGGTTGTACCACGGGATTGGTGTTAAATGCGCGAATATGCGCGCGCTGCGGTAATTCGCCCTGGCGAGTTTCTATAAAGTGAGAAGGCGAGGGAAGTAGTGGCTACTGACTACGACACCCCCAGAAAAACCGATGAAGAACTCCATGAGGAATCTCTTGAGGAGTTAAAGGCTCGGCGCGTTGATGCCCAATCCGGTCAGGTTGACGTGGATGAGGCGGAGGCAGCCGAAACTCTCGAGCTTCCTGGCGCAGATCTGTCGGGCGAAGAGCTCTCTGTTCGCGTTGTTCCAAAACAGGTCGACGAGTTCACGTGCTCGCGTTGCTTCTTGGTTCACCACATCACCCAATTGGCAAAAGGCGAGGGTTCGACCGCTGTTTGCAAAGAGTGCGCTTAACTTTCACGACCACTTTTAGGGCTTGCGCGTCAATGCCTCTACTAGACCTTTAGCCTTTTTCGAGCTGACCAACCAATACGGCGTCGGATCTCGATCATCCTCGACCTCTATTTTCACGCCGCGGGGTTGCCAGAAGCGAAGCGCAAGGTAGGCGGCAGGATTCGCATCGCGCCCTCTGATCAATCGCATTCGCTCAACGTCTAAGGCTGTGGCCCGGCCAAGGTATTCGCGTTGAATATGCGCTCGCCCAACTCGCAGATCCGTTTGAGTGATTTCAATCCGAAGGAGCATCGCATTGTTGATGATCGGCAGTGCAACAAGGGAAAGTATCAAGGTGATAAGTCCCGCAAGATTGTCGAAGGCGGCCCAAATGGATAAAGCCACCGATCCGAGTAAGAAGAATATGAATGCAAGTAGCCAAAGCGGAGGTTTGACCGTCTCGGAAAAGATGATTTTCCCGTCTTTCTCAGCGTCCATAGGCCTGACGCTATCGGATTTTCAAGTAACCTTGAGCGTATGAGCAGGATTGCAAGTACGACTCCACCCGAAGGCGCCATAATCCCAGCTCGACACCCGAAGGCACCGGCTATCGGATCCAAGATCCCCTCGCACTTTGGTTACTGCTTCGGTTGCGGGGAATTGCACCCAACCGGGCTTCACTTGATCGCTCATGCCGGGCAGGCCGCCAACCTCACCGCCGAGTTCACCGTCACTGAAAATCATCAAGGTGCGCCAGGACTTGCTCACGGTGGATTGCTTTCGCTGGCTTTTGACGAGGCCCTTGGAAAACTTATGTGGCTACTTCGTTCACCGGCAGT
The DNA here is from genome assembly GCA_023252155.1 of Actinomycetes bacterium. Classification (GTDB taxonomy): domain Bacteria; phylum Actinomycetota; class Actinomycetes; order Nanopelagicales; family Nanopelagicaceae; genus QYPT01. The sequence continues at coordinate 36,157 of JAHEXJ010000006.1, forward strand.
TACGGCAAGACTCGAAACGGACTTTCTCCTACCCGTGCCCATCGGCACAACACTCCACATAACCGCGGAGATCACCGGGCAGGTCAACCGCAAGGTCTATTGCAGTGCAGAAGGTCGGATCAATTCACCAGACGGGCCGATGGCCGTCAAGGCTTCGGCTTTGTATGTCATCGTGACGATGAATCACTTCATAAATAACGCCCCGAAAGAGTATTTGGATTACGTCTCTAAACACCCAGAGATCTTGGCCTTTGCGGATCCCGATTTCGAAATTAATCCTTAATGGTCCAGGTGTTAATCAAGCGTTTGGATGAGGGTGTTCCACTTCCAACCTACGCAAAAGGCGGAGATGCAGGAGCTGATCTTGTAGCGCGCATTGACGTAAGTCTTGCTCCGGGGGAGCGCAAATTGATTCCTACCGGCATTGCGATCGCACTGCCTGATGGTTATGCCGCGTTTGTTCACCCTCGCTCAGGCCTCGCGATCAAACACGGTGTGTCAATGGTCAATGCGCCAGGAACGGTTGATGCCGGGTATCGCGGAGAACTCCAAGTAATTTTAATTAATCATGATCCAAGCCAGACTGTTCACTTTTCGCGTGGAGATCGAATTGCACAGTTGGTTATTCAGAAAGTGGAGCATGCCGACTTTGTTGAAGTATCCGAGCTACCGGGTTCGGGTCGAGGCGCAAACGGATTTGGATCGACAGGGAGAGCATGATGGAAAGCGATAAGACCACGATAATAAACGCGCTTGGAGGCAAACGTGGATTGCTCGATTCCGGCCTCCCTTCGCTCGTCTTCTTGATCGCGTACAACATAACTCATGGACTTAAAGATGCGGCGATTGCTGCAATCATCACTTCGGCCGTCTTGACACTTATACGTTTGATTCGACGCGACACACTTCAACACGTGATATCCGGTTTTGTTGGCGTTGCCTTCTGTTCACTCTTGGCCCGAAAGACGGGTCATGCAGTGGATTTCTACCTACCAGGGTTGATCATCAATGTTGTTTACGGTGCGGTTTACGCTACTTTCAATATCATCGGATTGCCTATTCTCGGCCTTCTGTTAGGCCCAATCCTCGGAGAAAATCTTGCTTGGAGAAAAGTCCCCGAACGAAAGCGCGCATACATCCGTGCTGGTTGGTTGTGGGTTGCAATGTTTGTTTCTCGATTGTTAGTTCAGTATCCGTTGTACCGAAGCGGCAACATAAATGCTTTGGGGACAGCTCGACTAGTAATGGGCTATCCATTATTCCTTCTTGCTGCCTGGGGCTCGTGGGTCGTTTTACGTGCCGTGCCCAGCGTCAAAGCGGAAGTTAAGACAGAAGAAGTTTGAAGTTTCCTCCACAGCATGGCGCGTGGGCATTTCTTATCGTCCCCGCTGCGATGGTCGCATTTCTTGGAGCGGGAAATTTAGTAGGTCTGATCTTCTTTCTTACGTGGGTGAGCGGATATCCGGTTTCCTATTTTCTCGGGCGCGCGATCGTGGCCAGAATCCGAAGGGGATCTTGGACGAGTAAGGCAAAAGGCGAATTACGCTGGGCGCTTCCTTGGGTGGCGGTCTCTGTTGGCGGGGGCTCAGTACTCGTGGCAACTCGGCCGTGGTTGCTCCTCTATGGAATCTTGGTTGTGTCGCTCTGGTCGATAAGCGTTTATCTTTCTTGGGCAGGCCGCGAGAGAGGGATTACAAACGATCTATTGCTAATTGGGCTCGCATCAATTGAACCCATCTTGATGTACCAAGTTGCGAAGAATCACGCTTCCCTTACCGGAATTCCGCATTCGGTTTGGATGGCAACCTTGTTCAGCTTGCTTTTCTTTACCGGATCTGTCGTGCACGTGAAATCCCTCATCCGCGAAGTGAAAAATCGTAAGTGGCATTACGCAAGTTTGATATTTCACGCCATGGTGTTTGTCCTGCTTCTGTTTTTTGCACACCCCTGGTACCTGATAATTCCTTTTTCACTCGCCATGCTACGCACGATCGTCATAAAGCCAGGTCTTCGTCCCGGTGTCCTTGGAATCGTGGAAGCCGGTGTTGCTTTAACGCTTGTAATCTTCACGCTGATCGCCTTTGCCTAGAGGTTAAAACGATTCATCGAAAGAGATCGAACCCGTCACTCCGACCTGGTAGGCGGAAACTCGGCGTTCAAAAAAGTTAGAGAGTTCCTGAACGTCTTGGAGCTCCATAAAGGCAAATGGATTTTTCGTACCAAATATGGCTTCCAGTCCTAGTTGCATCATTCGCTGGTCAGCGACAAATTCGAGATAGCTGCGCATTTCCAATGTGGTCATCCCGGCAACCCCGCCGCCGAGTAGATCCTCAGCAAAGTGATACTCGGCTTCGACGGCTTCAAGCATCATGGCTTTGATGTCTTCCGCCAATGCGGCGTCAAAGAGCGCAGGCTCCTCCTGTCGGACGGTGTCTATGACATCAAAGGCGAATGCCATGTGCATTGATTCGTCACGGAATACCCAGTTCGTACCGGAGGCTAGTCCGTTAAGGAGCCCCCGCGAACGCAGAAAGTAAACATAGGCGAAGGCGCCGTAGAAGAAGAGTCCTTCCACGCATGCAGCAAAACAGACGAGATTGAGCAAGAAGGTGCGTCGATCTGATGAGGATTGCAGTGGACCCATCTTGTCCAAGGCGCCGATCCACTTGTAACAGAACTTGGCTTTGGCTCGGATGGACGGGATGTTCTCAACCGCTGCGAAAGCTTGATGCCTGGCATCTGGATCGGGAAGATAAGTGTCCAGAAGAGTCAGGTAGAACTGGACGTGAACAGCCTCCTCGAATAATTGGCGGGACAGATAAAGGCGCGCCTCGGGCGCGTTGATGTGCTCGTAGAGATTAAGGACCAAATTGTTAGCGACGATAGTGTCGCCAGTCGCGAAAAATGCAACCAATCGCTCTATCAGGTGCCGCTCTGCAGGACTGAGTTTTTCAAGATCGTTCAAGTCTGAGTGAAGGTCAACCTCCTCTACGGTCCACGTGTTCTTGATGGCATCACGGAACCTTTCGTAGAAATGCGGGTACCGCATAGGCCGCAGGGTTAGGTCTAAACCTGGATCGAGTAGATTTCCACGGGAAGTTGAAGAAATTGTTACAAAGTTTTCGTTGGACATTATTGGCACGCCTCACAATTTTCAGGATTTTCAAGGGAACAAGCAAGGGCCTCTGCGGCTTCGAGATCATTTGCGATTGCAGCAACCTGAGTAACGGTTGTCTGTCGTATACGGGTGGCAGGCCTGGAACGGAGGTAATACGTTGACTTCAAACCCGACTTCCACGCATAGACGTACATTGAAGATAACTTTCCTATGTTTGGGTCGGCAACGAAGAGGTTGAGAGACTGACTCTGATCTATAAATGGGGCCCGTGAAGCTGCCAGATCAATCAACGCCTTCTGAGGCAATTCCCATGCCGTTCGGAAAAGTTGTTGGATATCTTCAGGCAGATCAGCCAATCCTTGCACCGATCCTTCCGATCTCTTGATGGCATCTCTGACTTCGGGGGTCCATAAGCCGAGACTTTTAAGCTCCTTGACGAGGTAGCCATTTATTTGCAGGAATTCACCGCTGAGGGTCTCTCTTTTGAAGAAGTTGGATACTTGAGGTTCGATGCATTCGTAGCATCCGGCAATCGACGCGATTGTCGCTGTAGGAGCGATAGCGATAAGCAAAGAATTGCGCAGACCATTCTTGGCGATTCTTGCTCTCAGATCCTGCCAGCGCTCAGGATTTTTAATTTCTGCGTTCCATCCGTCAAAGTGCAGCCGGCCTTGAAAGACACGTGTTGAGGTGTAGGACGGGTGAGGGCCGTACTTTTCTGCCAAAGCGCATGACTCTGAAAGGGCGTTGTAGTAAATCTCTTCGGAAATTCTGGTAGAGAGTTCGCGCGCCTCGGGCGAATCGAAAGCCATTCGAAGTGAGAAGAAGACATCTTGTAAGCCCATAAGTCCCAGTCCGACAGGTCTCCACTTCGGGTTACTTTTTGCGGCCTCTCGACTCGGGTAGAAATTTATGTCGATTACTCGATCTAGGAAACGCACAGCGGTTCTAACAGTGATGGCCAGATTCTCCCAGTCGATCTGACCATCGCGTACGTGCTTGGCCAAATTGATAGATCCCAGGTTGCACACGGCAGTCTCTTCGTCTTGGGTGACTTCAATAATTTCAGTACAGAGATTGGACAGGTGAACGACATTGGTTGGGTCAGCACTCTGATTGCAGTGACGGTTGGAGGAATCTTTAAATGTCATCCACCCGTTTCCAGTTTCGGCAAGCGTGCGTAACATCCGCGCGTATAAATCTCGCGCTCCGATAGTGCGAGTCGCGAGCCCAGCTTGTTCCGCGGCCACGTACGCCTTATCAAAGTTGTCGCCCCATAGATCGGGAAACTCAGGGACGACGGAGGGGTCAAAGAGTGACCATTCGGCATCATCTTCAACTCGCCGCAAGAATAGATCGGGTATCCAGTGCGCGAGATTGAGATTATGAGTGCGTCTTGACTCATCTCCAGTGTTGTCTCGTAATTCTAGGAACTCCTCGATATCCGCGTGCCACGTTTCTAAGTAAATGCAGGCTGCGCCTTTGCGTCGGCCACCTTGATTCACTGCCGAAACCGAAGAGTCGAGTGTCTTAAGCCACGGGACGATTCCGTTTGAGTGGCCATTGGTGCCTCGTATCAGAGAACCGCGGGAGCGAACTCGCGACCACGAGATGCCGATACCGCCGGCGAATTTGGAGAGTTGGGCTACTTGCGAATAGCGCGAATAAATCGATTCGAGAGTGTCTTCAGGACTGTCGATCAAGTAGCACGAGGACATTTGCGAATGCTTGGTTCCGGAATTGAAAAGCGTCGGCGAGCTCGGTAGGTACCTTAGGTCGCTCATCATGCGATAGAGCTCTATTGCTTCTGTCGGATTTGTCGAGAGACCGCATGCCACGCGCATCATGAAATGCTGTGGCGTTTCGGTAACGCGTCGCGTTTGCGGATGGCGGAGTAGGTATCGATCATAAATCGTGCGCATACCGAAATACTCGAATTTGAAATCGCCATCGACCTCAATTGCGTCGTCAAGTTTTCGATGGTGCTGTTCCACAAATTCGGCAGTTGTGTCTGAAATTTGTCCGAGTAGATGACCAAGGGCGACGGATTGCGAGAACGAATGAATGCTCTGGTTGCGCACCTCTTTGCTAATCAGATTAGAAAGTAGTCTCGCGGCTAGAAGCGAGTAACTCGGTTCCTCGCCAATTAATTCGGATGCTGTTCGGATAGATAATTTATCGAGCTCTTCGGTTGTGGCTCCGTCGTACAAGCCGCTTATGGTCTTTGTTGCGATGCGCAATGGATCAACGTTAGGCAATTCGGTAGAGCAGCGTTCAACCGCTCGAACGATCTTATTAACGTCAACGGATTCTGTTGTGCCATTTCGTTTAGTTACTCTCATGCTTACCCGCGCAGATGGCGGTGATGAAATGGGCATTGCCTCTGTAATTGTCACTGGTCTCTCCTCGGGAGCCTGGTCGGTATACCAGTGACATATGAAAGATGCTCGAAAACGATGTAGACCACACATAGGCGCCCGCATCGTCCGCGTGCGCCCCCTCGAGGCCACAGACACACCGAATAAGTGATTCGGTCAGCGGGCAGGTCTTCGGACTTTGGGCACTCTCTCGGCTGAAACCAAGAAATTCCTACTAGCCGTCGCTTCCCGAGTGAATGGCTCAGTGCTGATGACGGCGGTCGCTCCCAATTACCGCTGCGGGGCAGTCCTAGATTTTCACTAGGTTCCCTCTTACGACGACGCCACCAAGAGTGGAATCGAACCAACTGTGAGGGTGAGACTAATCTGTCCTGATCGGACTGTTTGGGATTTACGAAAGAATCAGCGTGTCGTCAATGCAAATGAACTAAGCCGTCTGAATGAAACATGCCTTCAGCTGCTCTTCAGCAGTAGCCGATGCCACGAATAGAAGCTCGTCTCCTGGGCTAAATACGTCGTGAGCTTTTGCTGAAATAACACGCCCGTCTCGAACAATTGCGGCAAGAGTCGAGTTTTCTGGAAGCGGAACTTCTTCAACTGTCTTGCCAATGCACGTGGAATCATCCGGCAAAGTGAGTTCGACCAGATTCGCCTGACCTCGCTTGAACGAAAAGAGTCTGACGACATCTCCCACGCTCACGGCTTCTTCAACCAGTGCTGAAATAATTCGTGGTGTTGATACGGCAACGTCTACACCCCAGGAAGCATCGAAGAGCCATTCATTCTTTGGATGATTAACGCGAGCCACGACGCGTGGAACACCGTATTCGGTCTTTCCAAGAAGAGACGCCACGAGGTTGACCTTGTCATCTCCCGTTGCCGCGATGAGGACCTGACACGTGTTCAATTTGGCGTTATCCAATGACGTGACCTCGCATGCGTCAGCGAGTAACCATTCAGCGTCTGGGACACTTTCTAATTTCAATGCCTTGGGATCACGGTCAATGAGCAATACCTGGTGGCCGTTATCCAATAATTCTCGGGCGATGGCGCGGCCGACATTACCGGCGCCAGCAATAGCAACTCTCATGAAGCATCCTCAGGTGAATGTGCCAACGCATTCTCGACGATCGTAATATCTTGTTCACGGACCATTACATGTACCAAATCGCCGTCCTGTAAAACGGTGTGCGCATCTGGGATAAGTCCTTCGCCAAGTCGCGTAATGAATGCAACTCTGGCCGGAGTTACATTCTCAATTCGGGTAACGGGGCTTCCATACCAAGATGTATCAATGTGCATTTCGCAAAGTTGAATCGCACCACTAGCGTCTCGCCATTCAGAGCGCGATCCTTCAGGAAGTAGGCGACGCAGGATCTGATCTGAAGTCCAGAGAACGGTTGCTACCGTTGGGATCCCTAAGCGCTGATAAATCTCAGCTCGACCTGGATCGTAAATTCGCGCAACCACATTCTTAACGCCATAAGTTTCGCGGGCAACGCGGGCGGCCAAAATATTGGAGTTGTCACCATTACTTACTGCCGCGAACGCTTCTGCTTTTTCGATTCCGGCCTCAATCAGTGTGTCTCGATCAAAGCCGACTCCTGCGACCGTGTGGCCGTTGAAGTTTGCCCCTAGACGGCGAAATGCCTCGCGGGATTGATCGATGATGGCTACTGAGTGGCCGGCCGCCTCAAGTTCATTCGCGAGCGAAGAACCGACGCGCCCGCATCCCATGATTACGACGTGCACGGGGAAAACCTACACCCCAGATACGCATAGGCTTACTACTTATGGAGGGACAAAACGCTAAATCCTTTGAAGTCGGGCAACGTCTCTCGGTTTCCATTGAAAAAGTGGCCCACGGAGGCCATTTTATTGCTCGACTGGATGGCCAGGTCATATTTGTTCGGCACGGCATTCCCGGAGAACTTGTCGAAATTGAAATTACGGGCGCTGCCTCTGGTTTCTATCGTGCCGATGTTGTAAGAGTGATGGAGCCATCCGCGGATCGAGTAGTACCGCCCTGTAAGTACTCGCACCCTGGAGGTTGCGGAGGTTGCGATTTCCAGCACATTAGCGAAGAGCGTCAACGTGCATTAAAGGCCGATGTAATAGTTGAGCAATTCGCGCGAATTGCGAGACGAGAGGTGGCAGTCAGCGTTCAAGGAGTTGGCGAGTCACTTTATTGGAGAACGAGGATTTCAAGTGCAACAGATGACCAAGGGCGAATAGGTTTTTATGCTTCTCGAAGCCACAACGTCGTTCCGGTGGAGGATTGCCTAATTGCGTGTAAGGGTGTCAATTACCCAGAGTTGGCAAAAAGACGTTGGCCATCTAAATCGCGCGTTGAGATTTCTGTGAACTCCGGAGGCGAAAGATCAATCGCAATCGCTCCGGCAATTCGGGGTAGCAAGACGCGGATGAGCCAGGGCCCAGCGGCACTCAAAGAGAATATTTTCGGAATTGAATTGCACGTTGGACACATGAGTTTTTGGCAAAGCCATGAATTGGCTCCAGAAATACTTTCAGAACAGGTGAGAGAAAACGTGAAGCCAGGGGATTTCGTTCTTGATCTCTACGGTGGAGTTGGCCTATTCACGGCAGCAATCCTCGATCTTGTCGGTGAGAATGGGCAGGTAGATCTCATCGAATCTAGCCCATCGGCAATTGCGGATGCCAGGCGAAACTTCGCTGACATGCCAAATGTGGTCGTACATGCCGGTGACGTCAACCACGGGCTGAATAAGATCTCACGAGCAGATCTGGTCGTGCTTGATCCGCCACGCGAAGGTGCCGGCAAGGACGTTCTGGCAAAGCTCGACGGACTCCATCCACGCTCCATCGTTTACGTGGCTTGCGACCCCGCTGCGCTGGCACGGGATTGCCGCTATCTTGAAGATATGGGTTGGCAGATGCGAAGCCTTCGGGCATTTGATCTCTTTCCTATGACTCACCACGTTGAGTGTGTCGCGGTCTTTGAGCCTTCCCAAAACAGATGAAATGAGGTATCTTGATATCAAGATACTTTTAGCGAGGTGGATATGAGCGTTAATTCCTTCAATTCAAAGAGTCAGATAAGCCTTTCGGGCAAGGACTACGAATACTTCAACATCTCGCAGATCGAGGGTGCCAAGGATCTGCCCTTTAGTTTGAAAATCCTTCTAGAAAATCTCCTTCGAACGGAGGATGGCGCCAATATCACCGCCGCTCAGATTAAGGCGCTGGCAACGTGGGATCCGTCATCACAACCAGATACAGAAATCCAATTCACTCCTGCACGAGTTGTCATGCAGGACTTCACCGGAGTTCCTTGCATTGTGGACCTTGCAACGATGCGCGAAGCAATTGTCGAACTCGGAGGCGATCCCGCCAAAGTCAACCCATTGGCTCCTGCCGAATTGGTAATTGATCACTCAGTTATTGCAGATGTTTTTGGCACCAAGGACTCTTTTGAGCAGAACACAGACATCGAGTACGAGCGCAACATGGAGCGTTACCGATTTCTCCGCTGGGGCCAGGGAGCCTTTGATGAATTCAAAGTTGTGCCGCCGGGAACAGGAATTGTCCACCAGGTAAATATCGAATTTCTGGCCCGCGTTGTCATGACACGAGTCGTTAATGGCGTGCTCCAGGCCTATCCAGACACAGTTGTCGGAACCGATTCACACACCACAATGGTCAATGGACTTGGCGTTCTCGGATGGGGAGTCGGCGGCATTGAGGCCGAAGCTGCCTTGCTTGGCCAACCAGTCTCGATGCTTATTCCACGAGTCGTCGGTTTCAAATTAAATGGGCAACTGCCGCTCGGCACTACAGCGACCGACCTGGCTTTGACGATCACAGAAATGTTGCGCAAGCACGGTGTTGTCGGAAAGTTCGTCGAATTTTACGGACCCGGTGTTGTATCTGTACCGATGGCCAACCGTGCCACGATCGGAAACATGAGCCCCGAATACGGTTCGACATGTGCGATCTTCCCGATTGATGACGAGACGCTTCGATACTTGAAACTCACTGGCCGCACCGAAGAACAAATCGCGCTCGTCGAAGCCTATGCAAAGAAGCAGGGACTATGGCACGACCCATCGCTTTCACCTCGATTCTCAGAGCACATTGAGCTCGACCTTTCGACAGTTGTTTCCTCGATTGCCGGCCCCAAGCGCCCACAGGATCGCATTTCGCTGACGAATTCAAAGCAGGCACTTGAAAAGATCCTGCCAACCTACCTATCTGACAAATCGAGCAAGTCGCCAATAAACATCCATGTTAATCAGACACCAACGACAATCAAGAACGGCGACGTCGTTATTGCATCGATCACCTCGTGCACGAATACGTCAAACCCATCGGTGATGATTGGTGCGGCATTGCTGGCGAAAAAGGCTGTCGAGAAAGGTCTTAAATCCAAGCCCTGGGTCAAGACCACCTTGGCACCCGGATCAAAGGTTGTAACTGATTATTACGATCGCGCTGGACTCACTCCCTACATGGAGAAACTTGGTTTCAACCTCGTTGGATACGGATGCGTCACTTGTATCGGTAATTCAGGGCCTCTGCCAGTCGAGGTGAGCAAGGCAGTGAACGAGCATGATCTTGCCGTAACCGCAGTTCTATCCGGTAACAGAAACTTTGAGGGACGCATCAGCCCTGATGTAAAGATGAACTATTTGGCATCTCCACCATTGGTCGTTGCCTACGCGATCGCTGGAACTATGGATCACGATTTCGAAAAGGATTCATTGGGCAAAGATCTTGAAGGCAAAGACGTCTATCTCAAAGACATCTGGCCAAGTGCAGAAGAGATCGCATCTGTCATCAGCTCTTCAATAACATCGACGATGTTTACGAAAGATTACGCCAGTGTCTTTGACGGCGACCATCGCTGGAAGTCGCTCTCGACTCCGACTGGAAATACATTCGAATGGGATCTGAAGTCAACCTACGTTCGCAAGCCTCCGTACTTCGACGGTATGCCTGCTCAACCGAAACCGGTTACCGATATCAATGGCGCGCGCGTGCTTGCGATTCTTGGCGACTCGGTTACAACGGATCACATTTCGCCAGCGGGAAATATCCGTTTGGATTCACCAGCAGGCAAATATCTGACTGAACACGGAGTCGAGCGAAAGGATTTCAACTCTTACGGCTCACGTCGTGGAAATCACGAAGTGATGATTCGTGGAACTTTCGCAAATATCCGCCTGAAGAATTTGCTGCTCGATGGAGTTGAAGGCGGCTTCACGCGCAACTTCCTCGATGGCGGCGAGCAATCAACTATTTACGATGCCTCGATCGCTTACCAGAATGCTGGAGTGCCGTTGGTAATTCTTGCTGGTAAAGAATACGGTTCGGGTTCTTCACGAGACTGGGCGGCAAAGGGCACCGCGTTGCTTGGAGTTCGTGCAGTAATTGCTGAGTCGTTCGAGCGCATTCACCGCTCCAACCTCATCGGCATGGGAGTTCTCCCGCTGCAATTCAACGAGGGAGACACTGCGGCATCTCTAGGCATTACCGGAGCTGAGACATTCGCCATATCGGGGATTACGGCGCTCAATACGGGAGCCACGCCTGCGCAAGTTAGCGTCATTGCCGATGGTAAGACTTTCATGGCAAAGGTTCGTATCGATACGCCTGGTGAAGCGGATTACTACAGGCACGGTGGCATTATGCAATACGTGCTGCGCTCCCTCATCTAACCTAGAATGTGTCGGTGATCGAATCGATTAAGGGGCCAGGCGACCTTGCGTCGCTCAACCACGCGCAATTGGATCAACTTGCCGATGAGATACGGAAATTTCTCATCGAAAAAGTTTCGAAGACCGGGGGACACCTTGGTCCCAATTTGGGAGTTGTTGAGCTAACAATCGCGGTTCATCGCACCTTCGAATCTCCCAAAGATGTGGTTCTTTTCGACACGGGACATCAAGCCTACGTTCACAAGATTCTGACGGGTCGTGCCGAGGGATTTGATCACCTTCGACAACGTGGCGGGCTTTCGGGTTACCCGAGCCGTAAGGAAAGCGTCCACGACGTAATTGAGAATTCCCACGCCTCCACTGCCCTTTCGTGGGGAGATGGCATTTCTCGAGGCTTCTCGTTAACCGGTCAGAACGATCGCTACGTAGTGGTTGTGGTTGGAGATGGCGCCCTCACTGGCGGAATGTCTTGGGAGGCCCTCAATAACATTGCGACCTCCAAGGATCGCAACCTAATAATAATTGTTAACGATAATGCTCGTTCGTATTCCCCGACGATCGGTGGTCTTGCCCAGCATCTATCGACTCTTAGGGTCACCCAAGGTTACGAGCGCTTCCTGGATTGGGGCAAAGATATTTTGCATCGAACTCCAGTTGTTGGAATGCCTATCTATGAGACTTTGCATGGCATGAAGAAAGGCATCAAAGACATAGTCGCCCCGCAGGGCATGTTCGAAGATCTTGGGTTGAAATACATGGGCCCCTTCGACGGTCACGATATTGGCGCGATGGAGAAGGCGCTATCCATAGCTAAGCATTTCGGTGGACCCGTTCTAGTGCACGCAATTACTGAAAAGGGACGTGGATATAGCCCAGCAATTGCAGATGAGGCCGAGAAGTTTCACGCCGTAGGCATTGTTGATCCAGAGACTGGTATTCCCATTACCAATGGCGGAACTTCGTGGACAAAGGTTTTCTCTGAAGAGCTCGTAGCCGTTGGCAAAGAACGGTTGGACGTGGTCGCAATGACGGCGGCAATGGTCGGCCCAACAGGCCTGGATGAGTTTCAAAAGTTGTTCCCACACCGCACTATTGACGTCGGCATCGCCGAGCAGCACGCATTAACCAGTGCCGCGGGGCTCGCATTTACCGGGATGCATCCGGTTGTCGCGATGTATTCCACGTTTTTGAACCGAGCTTTCGATCAACTTTTGCTTGATGTCGCCCTTCATAAAGCAGGGGTAACAATTGTCTTGGATCGTGCCGGAATTACTGGAGATGACGGACCTTCACACCACGGAATCTGGGACCTTGCACTTACCGGCATCATTCCAACTATCCACGTCGCCGCGCCCCGTGACGGTGCGCGCCTGCGAGAAACTTTCCGCGAGGCCATCGACATTCATGATGCACCTTCGGTCGTGCGTTTTCCAAAGGGAGCAGTTGTCGAAGATATCGAAGCACTAGAGCGCATTGAAGGAATCGACGTTCTCTATCAAGACAAGAACCGCGACGCACTCCTTGTAAGCGTAGGAGCCCTTGCCAATCTTTCGATGGATGTCGCCGTTCAGGTTGGTCGAGAGGGGATCGGCATGACTGTTGTTGATCCACGATGGGTCAAGCCGCTTTCGCCAGTGTTGACTGCAATGGCGGCAGGATTCAAGAGTGTCGTTGTAATAGAAAATGGAATTCGACACGGAGGAATCGCGAGCACACTATCGGAGGCATTCCGCGACGCAGGTCTAAATATTCCGATCCATTCTCTGGGCGTTCCACTTGAATTTATTGAACACTCGAAGCCAGCCGAGATCCTTCAAGATCTAGGAATCACGGTGCAGGACATTTCGCGATCAATCGTGGAATGGCACAGCGGAGCAAATCTCTCTAAAGGGTTTGCGGAAGAGACGCAACCCCACGAGGGTGAAAGCGTTTTCCGCAGACCGCTTCACTAATTCCGATTCGGTCCAAGTAAGGAAGAATTCCGCCAAGCACTAATGGCCATCCGGCGCCCAAGAGCATGCCAAGATCCATCTCCGCTGCGCTTGAGACAACTCCTTCATCGAGCATCATTCGTGCTTCTTCGGTCATGGCGCGGAGCGCACGTTCACGAACTTGCTCGGAGGTCGAAGGTTTGTTTCCCTTTTCGACGAGTTCCATCGCCTTTGGGTTCGGCGCATATTTTCCATCTTCACCCTTGATGTAGAAGGCGCGTACTCCCTCTTTCACAATGCGTTGCATCGTTGGTGATACGCGATAGCGAGGACCGAGATCACGATTAAAGGATTCGGTGACATGGAGCATTACTCCAGGACCCACGAGGCCAAGCAATTCGAACGGGGTCATTGGGAAACCAATGGCACGCATTGAGTTATCTGCGACTTCGATGGGTGTTCCTTCATCGATAGCATCGGTAATTTCGCCCATGAATCGAGTGAGCAAACGGTTAACGAGGAAGCCAGGGGAGTCCTTTGTAATCACCATCGTCTTCTTGAGTTCCTTGCCAACGGCAATCGCTGTTGCTGTTGTTTCATCATTTGTCTCAGTGGTGCGTGCAATTTCAAGCAGTGGCATCACTGCCACAGGATTGAAGAAGTGGAAACCGATAACGCGTTCTGGGTGCTCTAACCCTCTGGCCATGTCTCCAGCCATCAAGGAGGAAGTGTTTGTCGCAAGAACGCACTCTGGTGAGACGATCTTCTCGAGCTTCCTAAAGAGCTCTTGTTTTAATGAAAGTTCCTCGAATATCGCCTCTACGATGAAATCAGATCCTGCGTATGCGCCTTGATCGGTAGAGCCGGATACGAGACTCTTGAGTCGGCCAGCTGCCTCTGGTGCCATCCGCTTTTTCTCAACTAATTTGTCGATTTCGGCATGAACCCAAGCGACACCCTTATCAACTCGTTCTTGATCAAGGTCCGTCATAACAACTGGGCACTTAAGGTTTCGCAGCATAATCCATGCAATCTGCGAGGCCATCAATCCAGCGCCGACGATTCCAACTTTGGCCACCTTGCGCGCAAGTGCAGGTTTTGGCGCACCCTCAACCTTCTTGCGTTTCTTCTGGATCAAATTGAACGCATATAAAGATGCTCGAAGTTCATCGCTCATTGTCAGATCAGCAAGTGTTTGATCTTCAGCATCAAATCCAGTCGATGCGGAAGTTGTTCGCGAGGCGGCAATGAGTTCAAGGGCTTTACGTGGCGCGGCGATATCGGCACCGCCATATTTTTTCTGCGCAGCCGCCTTTCCGGTAGCAATTGCTTTATCCCAGTTGGGGTCATCCGAATAATCAGCACGCTCGATCTTCTTGCTTCCCTTGAGAACACTGGCTGCGAAAGCGGCTGACCTCTCGAGGAAGTCGGCTGGTTCGAAGACTGCGTCCACTACACCAAGCGCTAGCGCATCTTTGGCTCGCAACATTGTGTTGTTATTAAGCGGGTTCAAGACGATCACCTGAACTGCGCGCTCGGGACCAATCAACTTTGGCAAGAGATACGCCCCGCCCCATCCGGGAACCAATCCCAGAAATACTTCGGGCAGACCGGCCATTGCCGTGGTGGCCATGGTTCGGTATTTGCAATGAAGTCCAACTTCGAGACCGCCACCAAGTGCTAGTCCGTTGATGAATGCGAATGTTGGAATATCCATCTCACCGAGTCGGCGAAAAACGTCGTGACCCAATTTGCCAATGGCGACTGCCTGTTCGTGTGATGCAAGTTGGGCAAGGCCGGTGAGGTCGGCACCAGCGGCGAAAATAAACGGCTTTCCTGTGATGGCAATGGCCGATGGCTTGCGTGAAGCCGCTTCGGTGATGGCCGCATCAAGGCTCTGCAGTGACGCAACACCAAACGTATTTGGTCGATTGAAATCAAGTCCATTATCCAAAGTGATGAGCGCAAGACTTCCATCAAATCCGAAAGGCTTTAAGGAAATTTCGCGAACGAAGGATTTGGTGACTACTTCTTCCGGTGCGCCTTCAAGTTGAGTAGTCATTCTTATTCCTCTCCGTTCCAGTTTGGGTTTTCCCAGATGACGCTTCCACCCATTCCAAGTCCGATGCACATAGTGGTGAGACCAAAACGAACTTCAGGATGTTCTTCGAACCCTCTAGCAAGATTGAGCATCAGACGAACACCAGATGATGCCAGTGGGTGTCCGACCGCAATAGCACCGCCGTAAAGATTTACGCGAGGGTCGTCATCTTCAATTCCAAAGTGATCAAGGAAGGAAAGCACTTGAATCGCAAAGGCTTCATTGATTTCGAAAAGTCCAATATCTGAAATATCTAATCCCGCTTTTTTGAGAGCCTTGTGAGTTGAAGGTACGGGTCCATATCCCATGATTTCTGGTTCGACTCCGGCGAAAGCAAAAGTGACGAGGCGTGCCTTGATCGGCATACCAAGTTCGAGTGCGCGATCTTCGCTAGCCAACAGTGCAGCAGTTGCACCGTCGTTGAGACCGGCCGAATTTCCTGCGCTCACTCGACCTGCAGCTCTGAAGGGAGTCTTCAATGCGGAGAGGGCTTCAAGAGTCGTTGTAGGTCGTGGAGGTTCGTCAGCCGTTGCGATGCCCCAACCAAATTCAGAACTCCGAGTAGCAACAGGGATCAGATCGCGCTGAATTCCTCCGTTTTCATATGCCTTTGCGGTTTTCAATTGTGAATTGAGCGCATATTTATCCGCGCGTTCGCGAGTCAGGTGGGGAAAGAGATCATGAAGTCTTTCGGCCGTGTTCCCCATCGCAAGGGCGTCGGTTTCAACAATCTTCTCGGCAAGGTAGCGCGGGTTTGGATCGAAGAGATGTCCGATCGGGTGGTTTCCCATGTGCTCGACTCCGCCTGCAATGGCCAAGTCGTAGGCACCCATGGCAATCGCCCCGGAAATTGTCGTCACGGCGGTCATGGCTCCGGCACACCAACGGTCGATTGAATAGCCAGGAACCGTGTTGGGAAGTCCGGCCAGCAAGGCCACGCTGCGCCCAATATTCATACCTTGGTCCCCAGTCTGCGTTGCCGCAGCAATGGCCACATCGTCTATCTCGCTCAGATTGAGGAGGGGATTTCTCTCGATCAGACCCCTGAGAACTCGGACCATGATGTCATCCGCCCGTGTTTCGGCGTAGAGACTCCCGGCTTTTCCAAATGGTGACCTGACGGCATCGACGAGGACAACTGAGCGCGACATAGATAGTTCCTTCTCCTGGAATGCACTTGAGTGTAGAAGGTTACTCGTCAGTAGGAGAAAGCGATACAGCGACTCAAGCGGGTTTGGTCACTTGTGTCTTCGCGCTTGAAAGGTAGCGCGACAAGACAGCTGAGAGATAAATCGCCCATGCCCCGACTTGGAGCCAACTCATGGTTGTGGCGAATCCGATTGAACCGCTGAGAACGCTTGCGATGAAGGAATCCGGCGCCATCCAAGAATCGATGTTCCAGGCTCGAGTCGTTGCACCTGGTAACCAGCCAGCGCTTTGTAAATCGCCTAAGCCGTTCGCGAGAACACCGGCGGCAACGATGATCAAGGCAACACCAGTGATCTTAAAGAATTTTGCGAGGTTGAACGATATTGCGCGGCGATAGATAAGGAATCCGAGCCCAACTGCGGATGCGAGCCCTAGAACCAGACCGATAGACGGTGCGAGGGAGGTTTTCACGGTGCTGAAATTTGTGTAAATGAACAGGGCGGTCTCTAATCCTTCTCGTGCCACGGCGACGAAGGCAGTTATTCCCATTGCCAGCGAGCCAACGTGAATTGCGTGGTCGACCTTGTTCTCAAGTTCGTGGCGCATGTTCCGCGCCGTCCGCTTCATCCAAAAGACCATCCACGTCACAAGGGCGACGGCAGCCACGGCTAGGTTCCCGGCGAATATTTCTTCACCATGGGGCCCAAGTTGGTGGGAGGTGAAACTTAGTATCGCGCCCAGGCTAAGGCTCAAGAGAAGGGCGAGAGTGACGCCAATCCATAGGGGGCGGCGAAGGTGGGTCCGATTGGTCTTGATCAGGTAGGCCATCAATATTCCGACGATGAGAGCGGCTTCCAGGCCCTCGCGAAGGGCGATTATGAAGGTGCTCAACACGCGCTCAATCTAGAACCTAGGAGTTAATTTCGCAACTCTATTGTTGCGTAATTGGTCACACGCCCTGGCCAAGGGATTTAAGCAGAAGCACCGGTGATGATCTCGGAGTGTTCGAGTTGTTCCCATTCCTCATCGCTAAATAGGCGAGAACGGATAAGGAAGCGCTTTCCTTCGGGGGTCTCAAGCGAAAAGCCTCCGCCGCGACCCGGTACAACGTCGATGGTGAGATGTGTGTGTTGCCAGTATTCAAATTGGCCAATCGACATCCATACTTTGATTGGGTCTGGGATGGCCTCGACACTCAATTCACCTAGAAGCACGTCCGAACCGCCGACTCTAAATTCTCCAGCGAGATAACACATTGGAGAAGATCCGTCACAGCAGCCACCAGATTGATGAAACATCAACGGCCCGTGCTGGGCAGTTAACTGGCGAAGAAGCGTTTTGGCTTCCTCAGTTGCATCAACTCGAGATGGGAGTGTCATGACGGACCTTTCCCTCCGTTTGCTCTTTAAAAGAATCCGAGCTTGTTTGGAGAATACGAGACTAGAAGATTCTTCGTCTGTTGGTAATGATCGAGCATCATTTTATGCGTCTCGCGGCCAATGCCCGATGACTTGTATCCACCGAATGCTGCATGGGCGGAGTAGTCGTGATAGCAATTGGTCCAAACGCGTCCGGCTTGGATAGCGCGCCCCGCACGGTAGGCCGTGTTCATGTCGCGAGTCCATACGCCTGCACCTAACCCGTAGAGCGTGTCGTTGGCAATCCTTATTGCCTCGTCATACCCATCGAATTTCGTAACCGAAACAACGGGTCCGAAAATTTCCTCTTGGAAAATTCGCATTGAGTTCTTGCCTTCGAAAATTGTTGGCGTCACGTAGTAACCACCAGCAAGATCACCTGGCAGGTCGGCACGTTCGCCTCCCGTAATAAGTTTGGCTCCTTCTTGTTTACCGATTGCGATGTAAGAAAGGATCTTCTCAAGTTGATCGTTGCTGGCCTGTGCGCCAATCATTGTGGCGGTGTCCAGTGGATTGCCTTGAATGACCGCGTTGGTTCGGGCTGTTGCATCCGCTAGGAACTTGTCGTAAATGGACGAGTCAATGAGTGCTCGCGAGGGACAGGTGCAAACTTCACCTTGATTGAGGGCGAACATCGTGAAGCCCTCAAGTGCCTTGTCATAGAAGGCGTCGTTTTCCCTGGCAACGTCGGCGAAAAAGATGTTCGGGCTTTTGCCACCGAGTTCGAGAGTGACGGGGATGATGTTGTCCGATGCGTATTGCATGATGAGGCGACCGGTTGTGGTCTCTCCGGTGAAGGCAACTTTGGCAATGCGACGAGAAGAGGCAAGGGGCTTGCCGGCCTCGACTCCGAATCCATTTACGATATTGAGGACTCCTGGTGGCAGCAGATCCTTGATCAGATTCATTAGGAAGTGAATTGAAACTGGCGTTTGCTCTGCTGGCTTGAGAATGATGCAGTTTCCAGCAGCCAGAGCGGGTGCGATCTTCCAGACCGCCATGAGGATGGGGAAGTTCCATGGGATGATCTGGGCGACGACACCCAAGGGCTCGTGGAAGTGATAAGCAACCGTGTCATCATTGAGCTCGCCGAGGCTTCCTTCTTGGGCTCGGATGGCGCCAGCGAAATATCTAAAATGGTCAATAGCCAAAGGAATATCGGCTGCAAGAGTTTCGCGGACTGGCTTGCCGTTCTCCCAAGTCTCGGCCACCGCTATGGATTCGAGGTTGGCCTCCATGCGATCGGCAATTTTATTCAAGATGTTGGCGCGCTCGGTGACGGAAGTCTTTCCCCAGGTCTTGAAGGCGGCGTGAGCGGCATCCAGCGCTTTCTCGACATCTTCAGCGTTGCCGCGGGCGACTTCGGTGAACACCTGGCCAGTTATCGGTGTGACGTTTTCAAAATATTGGCCCGATGAGGGCTTCACAAACTCTCCGTTGATCCAATGGTCGTAGCGGGGCAGGAACTCAGCTTTGCTCCCGGCCTGGCCAGGTGCGGCATAAATGGTCATGTGATACTCCTAATGTTTGTTTTGCTGAACTTGAGCGGACGTTATGCCTTGCATCACCAGATAGATATGGGAAAACGCCTTTACTGACCGAAGGTGGGACGAAGGGTCAGGCGATACCTATCCATATAGACAGGTGGGTCACCATGACTTAACGTGCCAACTATGGAATCCCAAGCTCGAAGCGATGTTGCTCGTAGTCGTCGCGCGCCACAAGCGCGAACGCGGGTAGTCGTTGCCGATCAAAGTTCCATTACTCGGGCGGGAATTCGAGCCATCCTCGAACGATCGGCTAGCTTCGCAGTGGTTGCAGAGGCTAAGACGTATGAATCGGCATATCTAGCAGTCGAGGAGCACGGGCCAGATGTGCTCGTTGTAGATCTTGACTTAGGGGATGACACAACGGCAGGCCTCAAACTCTGTGCTGATATCGCAGAGAATCTGCCCGCGACAAAAATTCTTGTTCTCGCTTCGACTCTTTCGGAAATGATTATCGTTGAAGCGCTGCGTCGTGGAGCAACTGGTTACATGATTAAAGACACGACAAGTTCAGACGAACTGATTAAGGCAGTGCGTGCCGTTCAAGATGGTGAAATTGCCTTTGGTCACGGAGTTGGTGCTCTTGTAGCGCGAACTTTCGGTGCCGCCCGACCCAATAGCGACAAGTTAACTGACCGAGAACTCGAAATTGTGAGATTTGTTGCTCAAGGGCTGGGCAATAAACAAATAGCACATGCCCTCTTTATTAGTGAGAGCACAGTCAAATTCCACATCCACAATGCATCAATCAAACTACACGCACACAAACGTGCGGAAATTGTTCATCGTGCTACTACCATCGGATTGATCTAGGAGATCCAAAAGTCCATCTACTCCAACTGGATTCTGTACTGAACCTTTCCCGATACTTCAGTGTAGGTGTCATAAAGTTTTCGGGCGGTTTCATTTGTCGTATCAGTGTTCCAATAGATTCGACTTGAGCCTTGGTTGCGCGCGATCTCAAGAACCGCGTCGATTAATCCACGCCCCAATCCCTTACCCCTCGCTGAAGGGGAGACATACAAATCTTCCAGGTAGCAATAATTCTTGGGCGCCCAAGTTGAATTCTGGAATGAATAGTGAACGATCCCCATCACTTCACCTTCGGACTCAGCCACCAAGCCGTAGGAATTGAAATCTGAATCCAGAAGTCGTTCCCATGCTAATTCAATTAGTTCATCGCTCAGCTCGGCCTTATAAAAATCTATGTAGCCCTTGAAGAGAATTTCCCAGGTCGCCTTGTCCGACGGTTCGAGCGGACGTATTTGGAA
>JAHEXJ010000037.1:0-2735 GCA_023252155.1 Actinomycetes bacterium
CAAGTAATGGAAACTTCAAATCCTTACAAGCGTCCAGCAATTCCGAATTTGTCATCCCTGCACCGCCGACGCCAGGAACTACAGGCACTCCCGCCTTCTTCGCATGTTCTCGCGCTGCGATCTTCTCACCCATCGCGGTCATTGCATCTGCGGGAGGTCCAATAAATACGAGGCCAGCCTTGACGCAATCCCTTGCGAAATCCGCGTTCTCTGCAAGAAAGCCGTAACCGGGATGAATTGCTTGAGCCCCGCTGGCTAATGCAACAGAAATAATCTGTGAGCCGTCCAGGTAACCCGTCTTATTCACATCTTCGAGGAGATAACTCTCTGGAATTCTCTGCATGTGAAGTGAGTCGTGGTCAGAATGCGTGTAGACACCGACAGCATCAATACCCATCCGATCAAGGGTCGACTTGATTCGAAGCGCGACTTCTCCGCGGTTTGCTATGAGTACTTTAGTGAACACCATTACATCCGGAAGATTCCGAAGGAGCTATCAGGAAGTGGTGAAAAACTCGAAACAGATAGCGCCAAAGACAACACTCTTCGCGTGTCTCGCGGATCGATAATGCCATCGTCCCAGAGTCTGGCAGTCGAGAAATACGCGCTGCCCTCGGCTTCATACTTGGCGCGGATTGGATCCTTAAACGTTTCGATGTCTTCAGACGTCCACTCTTCACCTTTTGCTGCAAGTTGATCAGTTTTCACCGTGGCCAAAACCGAAGCGGCTTGTTCTCCACCCATTACCGAAATGCGGGCGTTAGGCCACATCCAGAGGAATCTCGGGTCATAGGCACGACCACACATCGAGTAGTTGCCAGCGCCAAATGATCCGCCGATGATCACGGTGAACTTAGGGACACGTGCGCAGGCCACCGCAGTCACCATTTTGGCGCCATGTTTGGCGATGCCGCCTTCTTCGTATTCTCGGCCAACCATGAAGCCAGAAATATTCTGCAGAAAAACAAGTGGAATCTTGCGTTGATCGCAAAGCTCAATGAAGTGCGCTCCTTTTTGAGCAGATTCGCTAAACAGGACGCCGTTATTGGCGATTATCCCGACTGGGTAGCCGTCTATACGAGCAAATCCAGTTACTAATGTGGTTCCAAATTCGGCTTTAAATTCGAGGAATTTACTCGAGTCCACGACTCTTGCAATCACTTCGTGGACGTCGTAAGTAGTTCGTGAGTCGGTCGGTACGATGCCCAACAATTCTTCTGCACTGTATTGCGGTGGCTCAACTTTTTCGTTGGGTGTCAACCATCGAGGTTCCGCTGGCAGGGTCGAAACTATCGAGCGAACAGTCTTCAGTGCTTGGCTCTCGCTCTCTGCCAGGTGGTCGGTAACACCGGAGATTCGCGAATGCATGGCACCGCCGCCCAAATCTTCGGCGGAGACTTCTTCGCCCGTTGCCGCTTTTACCAGTGGTGGGCCGCCAAGGAAGATGTGACCTTGCCCGGCAACAATGACGTTCTCATCGCTCATCGCGGGGACATAAGCCCCACCAGCGGTACAGGCACCGAGTACTGCAGAAATCTGCGCGATGCCAACCGAACTAAGCCGTGCCTGGTTGAAAAATATACGACCAAAGTGATCGCGGTCAGGAAATACTTCGTGTTGCAGCGGCAAGAATGCGCCGCCCGAATCAACCAAGTAAATACAAGGGAGTCGATTTTCAAATGCAATATCTTGAGCACGCAGGTGCTTTTTGACTGTCATGGGGTAATACGTCCCACCTTTGACCGTCGCATCATTTGCCACAACCATCACTGGATGGCCGCTGACGATTCCGATCCCGGTAATCAAACCTGCGCCGGGTGCCTCATCCCCGTACATGCCGTTTGCCGCAAGCGGTGAGAGTTCGAGGAATGGCGATCCTGGATCAAGAAGTTGAGTTACTCGATCTCGCGGCAGTAACTTTCCGCGATCTTGATGTCGAGCTCGCACTGACTCGGGGCCACCAAGGGCTGCGTGACTCATCTGCGCGATGAATTCATCAATTACAACGCGAAAGGCAGCATCCCGATCGCGGAAGGCCGAATCGCGAATATCTACTGTGCTCGAAATACGTGGCAAACTCATGATCCTCCGCTATTGTTAGTGATCATTAACATTTAGGATAGTGCCTCGAGGGCCTAAATTGGTAGTCCCTGAAGGGGTAATTTGAGGTGGAGGCATAGATGGGAACGCGTGAACGGCTCCTCGAAAACGGTGCTGCGCTCTTTGCTGCCAAGGGTTTTCACGGCGTAGGCGTCGAGGAATTGGGCGAATCCGTTGGCCTAACCGGTCCATCCATGTACCGACACTTCCGCACGAAAGGCGCCTTGCTCGCGGAGATGCTCATTACCGTGAGCCAATCCCTGCTCGAGGGGGCAACTGAAGTGATCGAGGAGAATCTCGATCCCGAGCAAACGCTTGCCGCACTGATTGAGCGTCATATCGATTTCGCAATCAACTTCCCCGACCTCATTCGAGTCCACGAGCGCGATTTTGGAAATCTCGAAGAAGAAGATGCGCGACAGGTCCGCCGTCTACAACGCCGATATGTCGAACTCTGGGTTGATCAAATTCAGCTTGCGCGCAAAAATGAAACCCCAGAGACAGCGCGAACAATGGCGCACGCTGTATTCGGACTTCTGAACTCAACTCCACGTCTCCGCTCCAACCAAAAGCGCAACGATGTTGCGAAACCCATGATCGACATGGCACGTAGAGCTCTACTCTCTTAGGAAGGT
>JAHEXJ010000037.1:2835-13116 GCA_023252155.1 Actinomycetes bacterium
GAAGAATCACGTGCTGCCACGGATGCCCTTATTCCAATGCCTTTGAATCATCACCTCAAGCCGCGTCAGGTTGCTTATCTTCTTGCGTGGCTGACCAGCGAAGAGAACTCGCATGTAACTGGCCAGACCATCTACATTGACGGTGGATCCGATGCGCTGCTGCGAGGCGACAATATTTGGAGCTAACTCCGCTTCGTCAGTACCCGCCTTTACACTCTCTGGATGGCGCTGCTCCTACGAAATGTTGAACTTCACGACGTAGATTCATACGTTGCAATGCGCTGCGATCCGGTGATGATGGCTGAACTAGGGGGCCCACTTCCGCGAGAGGGAATTGAGGCCAAGGTCGCGCGAGATGTTGAAGCCGCGTCAACAGATGCTTCATGGATCCTGATGATCGTGCCTGACGATCGCCAACCTGAAACCGTGGCGGGGTGCCTCTTCCTCTGGTCCCACGAAGAAAATGGCGCGACTATCTCCGAGGTCGGGTGGATGGTCCTTCCTCAATTCCAAGGTCAAGGATTGGGTAAGGCAAGCGTGCGCGAACTTTTAAAGCGCGCTCGAGACGATGGCCGCTGGGGAACAGTGCATGCCTTTCCAGGCGTAACCAATATGGCGTCTAACGGAATCTGCCAATCTCTTGGCTTCACACTTCTCGGTCAAGAAGATATCGACTTCGCCGATCGAACATTACGCTCAAATCACTGGGCCATTGATCTAGCACACGCGATCGAATAATCAGCCAAATTGGTCGGCTGTTTATATATCCAACAGAAGTTGATCAGTCCTACCATTTCTATTCAACCCCGTGAACAATTTTCTAACGAGCATGACGGGGAGTTAACGGAGAGAACATGGCTCAACTTTTAGTTACCCAAATGATCAATGCCCCAGTCGACAAGGTTTGGCCCTTAATATCGGACATCACCCAGCACTCTCAATGGTCTCCAAAGCCCTACAACGTCGAACTCATCTCCGGCGTAAGCGGCACGGTCGGCAGCAAATATCGTTCCATTGGCTTCGTTCCGCCCGCCGAAAAGAACCATGCCAACGATGTCGAGATAACCGAAGTTGTTCCGAATTCCAAGTTTGCATTCAATGCATATGATGCAAATGGCACTTTCAAGAACACCTTCACATTGGAATCGGTTGGCCAAGGAACTCAAGTTACCTTTCAGCACGATTTCCCAAAGATGAAGGGAGTGGCTCGCGTCCTTCTACCAATCCTGCTTCCTCTAGCCGGGAAGAAGGATGCGACTGCTCGATTAGGAATGTTGAAGGCCAAAGCCGAACAAAAGTAGTCCGACTTCGTTCGCGTACCCTGATGCACCGAGTTGACCTGCCATAATTCGTGCCATGGGTACCTTCTTCTTAGTTGCTGGATCGATACTGATCACCATCGCTGCGATCGTCCATGTCTATTTTTTCACTCTGGAAAGCCTGACGTGGCGCAACCCAAAAACGTGGAAGGCCTTTGGTTTACCCAGTCAAGAACACGCGGAGATCATTCGCCCGATGGCATTCAACCAAGGTTTCTATAATCTATTTCTCGCCCTCGGTTCACTCATTGGCCTGGCGCTTCTCGGCATCAATTCCACCGTCGGATACACACTCATGATCTTCGCTTCAGCATGCATGACCGGAGCCGGCGCGGTGTTGCTCTTTAGCGTGAAGAAATCTCGGAAGGCCGCAATTATCCAGGCAGCTCCGCCGCTTATTGGTGTTCTTTTCGTTCTTATCGGAATGTCGCTCTAGCATCACTGTGCTTCTTCTGAAGAAGCACATCTCAAACGGAGTGCGCCGATCCAATTCCTCGATGAGAGGCCGTTAATCCATATAGGCGCCACCATTGACCGATATGGACTCTCCAGTCAGGAACTCCGCATCATCTGAAACAAGAAATCCAACAACCTTTGCTACATCCTCGGGGGTTTCCAACCTTCCAAGAGGTGTGTCCTTAATCCACATTTCCTTAACGGATTCAGAACTGGTTCCCCGCAATTCAGCCTCCCACGCTAACTCCCTTGTCTGCATAGGGGTGGCCACGAAACCCGGACAAACACTGTTAACCCTGATTCCATGGGGAGCCAATTCAAAAGCCATGGCCTGCGTAAGCCCCAGTACAGCAAATTTACTCGCTACGTAATCGGCGAGAAATGGAACTCGTCCTTGTTTGGCTGCCATTGATGCTGTGTTGACGATTCGCCCCGGTGTTCCTAACTTGATCATCGCCTTCGCAGCTGCTTGGCCACAATAAAAGACACCGTAAGTGTTAATTTCAAAGTTGCGCGCAAGGTCGGAGGGTGAGATATCAACAAAACGTTGCATCTTGGATATTCCGGCATTAGATACCCAGACATCTAAGCGTTGATGCTTCTCAACTATAGATGCTACCAGTGCATTGCAAGCATCCGGTTTGCTCACGTCTAGTTGAAGCGCTTCTGCATTTGCGATTTCAGAAGCCACCTTTTGCGCAGCCATAAGATCAATATCAGTAACGATCACATGAAAGCCGCGCTTTCCGAGCATTCGGGCTATTGCGGCACCAATACCTGAGCCTGCTCCAGTAACTCCAGCAATAGGTAACGACATCATTTAGCTCCTTGCGATTCGGTGGACTATCGGCTTTGTAACTTCAGTCAACTCTCTGAAATCCCCGTATCGATCTTGATAGATCTCGACATTCTTTATATTCGGTTCAATCATTTCGCCCTCTTCCAGAGCGCCCAAAACATAGGACCAATCGCGGATGAGACCAGTCCCAATGCCCGCAATAACAGCGGCGCCATAAGATGCGCCAGGATGGTTCACAATCGAATGAAGTTCACGATCCAGAACATCTGCAAGAATCGTTCGCCAAAGGCGAGATTTTGATCCACCATTGGTTATACGCGTTTTCTTGATATCAAGGCCACCTTCGGCGAAGACATCGAAGTGGGCTTTGAATCCAAAAGCGATCGCTTCCAAATATGAACGATGAATATCGCCTCTAGTCGTTCCTAGGTGCATTCCAGCCATGACGCCACGAAGATCCGGATCATGAAGGGGTGTTTTTTCCCCCAAGAAATATGGAAGTGTAAGAAGGGCGGCAGGCTTGCTCACGGCAGCTTCGGCATCAAGGTCTTCGAGTGATGCACCGCCCAAAATACCTTGTTCCCAGCGCAATAAAGAGCCACTTGTTGCCATGCATCCGTTTGGAAGCCATTTGTTCGGCGTTGGATGACTATCAAGATAGAGACGTGCGTCCAGGTGAATCTTGTTGCTCACGGCGAGAATATCCCCAGCTCCTCCAAGCTTGACCAAGCAATCACCTTCATCGATAAGACCTGCCCCGAATGCCGAAAGGACATGGTCGGCTCCACCAACAATGATTGGAGTGCCTCTCAGTAACCCCATCGCCATTGCGGCCATCTCGGAGACTTCTCCCACTCGATCACCTGGTGATCTCACTGACAATAGTCGTGGCCAGCGAATTTTCGTTACTTCTCGAACGGTATCCAGTGGACTCAAATCGAGGTTGTAAAGACCACTCTCTATGGCCCAATTCTTTTCGACATGATGTTCGGCACCTAATCTGCAAGCCAACCAGTCATACGACCCTTGTATTAAGAAGGTTTGCGACCATAACTCGGGTTCATTGCGTGCGAGCCAGAGGGCCGTTGGTGCGACCGACTGTTGAGACAACACCGAGCCAGTCAACGCCAGAAGATCGATTGATCCGATTCCATTCTTAATCTCATCAATTTCAGAAGTTGCACGCGCATCATTTTGGAGAATGGCCCGTCGCAAAGTTTTTCCGTGTTCATCAACAAGAAGTACTGCAGGTACCATGCCGCTGACTGCGATACCAGCGATCTCCGAAGGCCGGCTGTTACTTTGTTTAAGCAACCCTTGAATAAGCTCACGCGTTGCCCACCACCATTCATCAGGGTCAGCCTCTGCCCAGCCAGGCTGATCACTGTAAAGATGGACTGGACTACTAAGCGAAGCGATCAAACCTTCTTCTGGATCCAGAAGTACGGCCTTAACTGCAGAAGATCCCAGGTCGATGCCTAGAAGCAGATGACCGGATGAATTAGGCACTTCGCGCCGCGTCGACAAAACGCTTCACTCGCTCGGGATCAACTTCATTCCAGGTGTAGCCATCTCTCTTGAGATCGCTGCCAACGATGCAACCATCAGCATATTTGAAGAATTCCTTTATGGTTCCGGATTTGGCGCCAGTATTGAGAAGAACCGGAATTGATGGATCGACAACTTCTCTCACATCGGCAACCGTGCGGACGTCAGGCTCGCTTCCGGCCATTGGACCAGAAACCAAAATGACGTCAGGAAGGCTTGAAACAACTGTTGATTTGGCCATTTGGGCAGGTGTGCGTTGACCAATGTTGGATGCGAACTCGGGGGTGACATTGGCGAAAATCCCGAGGTCGTCGCGTCCAAAGTTCCGACGATTTCTTAACAGAGTTGCTGCGTCTGGAGTCCACGGTCCCATATCGGATTCCCAAGAGCCCGTAATAACTTCGCGCATGAAAAAAGCATTGCTTGCTATCGCAATCGCAAGTGCGCATTGGGCGTCCCAAAGGAAATCAACACCATATGGACGGTCATCCGGCCTGCATTCGGTAACAACTCGAGTCATTACGGCAGAAGCCTCGAGACCAGCATTGAGCTGATACGGACGATCCCCCTCATTACAGAACAAAATCGCGTCAAAACCACCCTGCAAAAGAAGTTCAGTGTCACGCTTAACATGGTCTACCAAACCCTGTACCCCGGCGGCGCTGTCATAGAGGGGTGTTCCGGGCAAAGGTGGAACGTGTGCCATTGCAATCAGAGGTTTCGTGCCCTTTTGGAACTGGGGAAATATGGCGTTAAACCGTGACATTAGTTGCTCTCTCTATGAAATGGCTCAATGTGCAAAACTTCAACACCTTGGTCCTTGATTGGTTTGATATGTTCGTTATCTGGCGAAGCATTGGTGACTAAAAGATCAACTCTCTGAATTTCTGACACAGAAGCGAATGAAACATGACCTAGCTTGGAGGCATCGGCGAGCACGACGACTCTGCGGACACTCTCTATCGCAGCTCTCTTAACGTAGGCATCATCAAGGTTGTACTCGGTCAATCCTTCTTTTGAGGTCACCCCGGCTACGCTGAGGAAAAGCACGTCGCAATGAAGATCGTTATATGAATCCAATGCACGAGGACCTACGAGGCTCATTTCCCCCACACGCACACTCCCACCCGTGACGATGGTATTGATAAGTGGCTTCGTGCTCAGTTCTGTAGCAATCAAAAGCGAACTAGTAATAACGGTTAGAGGAAAATTATCGGCGATGGCTTTAGCCATTTCGTGAGTAGTGGTTCCGCCATCAATCACGACGGATTCGTTTTCACGCAAAAGAGCCGCCGCTGCTGCTCCTATGCGGCGTTTGGCCTCGGGCGCGTTGGAAGCACGTTGCAAGATAGGCGGTTCAAAAGCACGACTTTGGACCGAAATTGCCCCGCCTCGAACCCTGCGTGCCAGACCTTCAAGTTCAAGGAGGTCAAGATCACGACGAATCGTCATCTCGGAAGTCTTGAAGGTATTGGCAAGTTCGACGATATATGCCTCCCCTTGATCGCTGAGTTGCTGAGCTATGGCGCTTCGGCGTGTCTTTGAGTCCATTTCCGTACTCTATGCTCTTTCTTCACATTTTTCAAAGGTTTTTTGAGAAAATTTCACAAAAAAAGTCATAATTTTCCCATTTCTCTCATCTTTTTCACGCTTCAATCTTTCTCGAGGGCAAAACAGGCCGCGCGGTTTGTCGGAGAAACTTGGACCATGACCGGGCTAGAGGTTCGACACTTGTCCATCACCAATGAGCAGCGCGGAGCAAAACGGCAGCCTGGTTCTGGATCGATCACCCTGGGCGGCTCTCCTAAATCTCCCGATTCATCAATTTCAACATACGGAAGCCGTGGATCTGGCGCCGTAGACATAAGCAGTCGCGTGTAAGGATGTTTAGGTGAAGCGACGACATCCTCGCTAAGTCCCTCTTCAACAATTTGACCGGCATATAAAACAATCATTCGATCTGCTGTATATCGAGCGCTTGCCAAATCATGGGTGATGTACAGAATTGATACACCTTCATGATCGCGTAAATCCTTCATAACATTAAGAAGTCCAATACGGATCGAAACATCCAACATGGAGACTGGCTCGTCAGCGAGAATCAAAGAAGGCTGCGAAGCAAGGGCTTGGGCGAAACCCAATCGCTGCCGCTGCCCACCGGAGAGTTCATGGGGGTAGCGACGTAGTACCTCAGCGCCGGGAGTAAGGCCAACTTTCTCAACCAACTCGATTGCGAGCGCTTTTCGAGCTAATTTGGTCAATCCCTTTCTGTGCAGTTTGAGCGATCGCTCTAAGCCATGATTAATTCGAAAAACTGGGTTTATTGAACTAAATGGATCCTGGAAGACCATCGGCATCCGACCGCGAACGGCCTTGTCGGAATTCTTCGCGATTGAATTCCCCTCAAATTTGATCTCACCTTTGGAAGCCTTATAGATACCAGCTAAAACCCGAGCGATTGTAGATTTTCCCGAACCAGATTCACCAACGAGGGCAACAATCTCTCCTTGCTTTACCGTGAAAGAAACATCATCAGCCGCGTGCAAGAAACCTTTTGCCCGTAGGCCACCCACTCGGAAGTACCGGGAAAGGCCTTCGACCTCCAGAATTATCTTCTTCATACCTGAACTGCATTCACCAAATGACAGCGCACGGCGTGACTATCTTCTTCAAGCAACTCGGGTCGATTTACTCGACAGATTTCCATTACCAAAGGACAGCGTGCTGCAAAGTGACAGCCAGGTTGGGCTGCTACTAGTGAGGGTGGGTTGCCTGGAATACCCAGAAGTTGTCGCGGCGCACCAACTAGAGATGGAAATGCGTCCATCAAGCCCGCCGAATATGGATGAAGAGGTTCGTCAAAGACCTTCCTCGTCTTTCCAATTTCAACGATCTGTCCCGCGTACATCACGGCCAGACGATCGGAGAAATGTGAAACCACATTCATATCATGCGTAACGAATAGAACAGAAAAGCCAAGTTCATTGCGAAGGGATTGGATCTGGCTCATCAGCGACCGTTGAGCGACGACATCGAGAGCAGAGGTTGGTTCATCCATAATAACGAGCTTGGGATTAAGCAGTAGGGCCATCGCAATCATCGCGCGTTGGCGCATACCGCCTGACAATTGAAACGGATAACTCTTTAAGTGAACGTGATCGATTGAGACCATGGTCAACACTTCATGAGATCGTTCTGCGATCTTCTCAGCAGACCATTCAGTGTGAGCTCGGCAGGCATCCGCGAGTTGCGCGCCAATGGTCAAAGTTGGATTGAGCGCATTCATTGCGCTCTGCATCACAACCGAGATATCACGCCAACGATACTTACGGAGTTCCTCCTCACTGAGTGCACTTAGATCAACTCCGTCAAAGCCGATGGTGCCACCGACCATTGCGGCCGGATAGGTCAATAGTTGCGCGATGGCAAAGAGGAGCGTTGATTTGCCACAACCCGATTCACCTACGATCGCGAGAAATTCACCTTGTTCAAGATCAAAACTCACTCCCCCTACGGCTTTCGCTGGCCCGTTTGGCGTGGCGTATTCAACTTCGAGTTCACGTACCTTCAAAATTGGCGTACTCATGCCCTCACCTTTTTCCTGCGCGTTCGGATAACTGGACGCAATGCAGGATTGGCAATTTCGTCAAAAGCGTAATTTAAGAGAGCGAGAGCGCTTCCAAGAAGAGCAATGGCAATCCCTGGAGCCAGAGCCCACAATGGCATTCCAGTTGCAAGTGCTTCATTGTTCTGAGCCCAATAGAGCATGGTCCCCCATGACTGAGTATTGATATTTCCCAATCCAACGAATTGAAGAGCAGATGCGGCGAGAACAGCATAAAGAGCTGCCCCTAAGAAGTTGGCAACAATCAGAGACGTCATTGGGGGAAGCATCTCGACGATGATGACGTACCAACTGGATTCTCCGCGAGCTTTAGCCGCCAAGAGAAAATCTCTATTTCTTATAGAAAGTGCTTGTACTCGAAGTTGGCGTGCACCGTAGGACCAGCCGGTAAGCACGAGGACGAAGACCATCAACCAAAAGCTTGCGCTTTTCACATAAGCAGTGATAACAATGATCAAAGGGAAAGTTGGGATAACCAGAACAACATCGGTAAATAGAGATAGAACGTCATCGGCGAGGCCTCCGAAGTAAGCGGCGCTAACCCCAATGACCACTGAAAGAATGGTGCAAAAGAGCCCAACAATCAGCGCGATCATCATAGATTGGCGTGTGCCCACTATCACTTGCGAGAAGACATCTTGTCCAAATGCGGTGGTGCCCAGGATATGTGACCAGGTCACGCCAGCACGCGGTGTGAAGATTTCAGCGGTAGGGTCGTACGGCGCGAAGAAAGTCGGGAAAGCGGTAATCAATAGTAAAACTAATAGAAGGAACGAGCCGATTCCGGCTTTCTTGTTTCGTGTCGTAAATTGCCAGGTCTTTGTTAGGGCGCCAAACAGCGGATCTACCACCTTCATGATTGAGCTCTTGTTCGTGGATCAAGTATCGCCGTCAAAATATCCGAGATAAATATTGCCAGAAGGACGGCCACGGTAATCAGGAGGAAGAGGGCCTGCATAAGCGCGTAATCCTCTTGTTCAACGGCTTGGAGCAACATGAAACCCACGCCTGGATAGTTATAGACATATTCAACGAGAATCGCACCGGAAATTACAAAACCGAGTGACATTGCAAAACCGGTCAAGTTCGGTAGCAGCGCATTGCGTCCCGCATATTGCCAGATAATCCGACGCGGCTTGAGCCCCTTAGCCTTTGCCATCTTGACATAGTCCTCTGCGATAACTGAGATCATGTTATTGCGCATGGTTAATATCCAACCGCCAATTGAAGTGATCAAGATGGTTGAAGCAGGTAACACCGCATGCCAAAGAACATCAAGAGCAAACGCCACGGACCAAGTCGGAGTGCTTGTCTCGTTATAACCGCCGAGAAGTGGGAACCAACCTAAAGTTAGAGAGAAGAGCCAGATCGAGAGAAGTCCCACCCAGAAGTAAGGGAAAGCCGAGATCACAATGAATGCTGGAGGCAATACATTGTCGAGCGCGCCCCCTCGACGCCAGGCTGCAATCGCACCTAGTGCAGTACCACTAACAAACCCAAGGATCGTTGCCACGCCGACGAGCGAAAGTGACCAAGGAAGTGCTTTGGCGATAACCGAACTCACCGAGAGCGGGAAGTAACTGACTGATACTCCAAGATTTCCCGTAAGAGTATTGCCCAGATATTGAAAATATGCCGACATTAAACTCTGATGGGTGTTGACGCCGAAGGCAACTTCAAGGGCGTGTAGAGCGGAAGGATTCACACGTCCATGAAACTTGGCCATCATGGCCAACGCTGGATTGCCGGGCATGAGCCGGGGGATGAAGAAGTTCACCGTAAGTGCCGCCCACAAAGCTATGAGCAGAAAACTGAAACGGCGCGCTAGATACTTCATCTACCCGGCTCGATGCCCAAATCCCTTACACGCCTGGCTTTAGGTTGTCCAAGATGTAACCCCAGTCTGGTGTGTTGTACAAACCAGGCTGAGCATAAGGATTGCTTGCAGATGGGTATCCAGTGAATGCCTTTGAGTTGTACTGGAACCAGTCAACCTCTTCAAGTACTGGAATGACGGGAAGTTGATCGACCATAACTTGCTGCAATTGCTTCACTATCGATAGCTGTGTCGCAGCACTTGTGGTTGAGCCGTACTGATTGAGCAATGCATCTACGGGTGCGCTGCCAAACCGCTCCCAGTTCGATGAAGCAGCAGTACCAATTGCCGCCGAGTTCTTTGAGTACAACCACTGGCGCATTTCATAGAAAGGCGTTGGTCCACCGGACTCTGCGTTATAGGCCAATTCGTACTTGCCTGCATAGAGATTTGAATAGAAGGTGTTGGAAGCAAGAGGAGCGACCGTAACTTTCATGCCTATCTTTCCGAGTTGGTTGGCAACAACTTGCATTGATGCAACCCAGTCGGAATAGGCACCGTTTGTGGAAAGGGTTATAGCAAGTTCCTTTCCAGCCTTCGCGTAGATCCCCTTGGAATCCTTAACATAACCATCGGCCTTGAGAGCGGCCTCTGCCTTTGCGGGGTTATAACTTGCCCCTGCTGATGCGGTCGCTGCCGAGCTGCTCCAAGAAGAGAA
>JAHEXJ010000037.1:13216-15449 GCA_023252155.1 Actinomycetes bacterium
GACAGCACCGACCAGACTGCGTTCAGATCAAGAGCTGGATACTTCTTCAACAAATTGAATGTGTACACGACATCAGCAGCGGTGAAAGGTGTTCCATCGCTCCACTTAACTCCTGAACGTATAGAGAAGGTCAGCGTCTTGTTTGAATTGCTCCATGTTGAATTCGTCGCTAACCATGGGGAGGTCTTCCCGCTTTGTAGCGAGTTAACAAATTGAAGAGTCTCGTACGTTACGCCCACGGAGTATGGGCTTGACGAAGGGTTAAAAGGGTTAAAGGAACAAGACCAGAGTGAGCCTTGTTCATTAGCCAAGTTCAAAGGTACCTGAGCCGCCGCAGCCGCACCGGGTAGGAGAATTGCCGAAACTACGATCATGCACGCGCTCGTGAACATCGCTGTCTTTGCGTGCGCGCTCTTCCATTTAATAGTCATAACGAGATGCCTTCCCTTGTGGGCCCTGGATGGCTATCAGGCATCCAGTGAGGATCCTTTCCAGCCGTCCGCGTAGACTACGTAACTTTCTCACATCCAGCAATAGATAAAGTGAGAAATTTTTACATTTTTGTAGGTATTTGGGGGCAATTATTACATTTATGTTATATTTCGACGGAATTCAGGTAAATATGGGCTCGGGGTATCGCCTGGAAACTAACCATCTGATAAGTAGAACTGCAAACTTCTGAGTTAGTCGGCGCTCTCGGTCAGGATTGAAACCCGGTTGTTCGCCACTGAAAGAAACCCGCCATGCACCGCAAAGTCAGTCACTGCACCATCTGTTGCTTTAATACTGACTTTGCCGTCAACAAGAATGCCAAATAGCGGTTCATGGCCAGGAAGAATTCCAAGATCGCCTTCAACGGTGCGAGCAGAAACCATCTGGGCTTCCCCAGACCACACTCGCTCCGTTGGAGTGACAAGTTCGACCCCAAGCGATGTTCCGCTCGCCATCATGATTTAGGCCTTTGCCAATTCAGCAGCGCGACGTTCGACATCGTCGAGTCCGCCACACATGAAGAACGCCTGCTCTGGAATGTGGTCGTAGTCGCCATTTGCCAAAGCCTCGAACGCTGAAATGGTTTCAGCAACTGGAACAAAGGATCCGTCGAGGCCGGTGAAAGCCTTTGCAACGAATGTGTTCTGTGACAAGAAGCGCTGGATACGACGTGCACGTCCGACGAGAATACGATCCTCTTCGGAAAGTTCGTCGATTCCGAGAATCGCGATAATGTCTTGAAGATCCTTGTAACGCTGCAAGATCTGCTTGGTTCGGTTAGCAACACGGAAGTGGTGCTCGCCTATGTAGCGAGGATCAAGAATGCGAGAAGTTGAGTCCAATGGATCCACGGCTGGGTAGATACCAAGTTCGGAAATTGGACGAGAAAGAACTGTGGTCGCATCCAAGTGAGCGAAGGTGGTGTGTGGGGCTGGGTCGGTGATGTCATCGGCAGGAACGTAAATTGCCTGCATCGATGTGATCGAGTGACCGCGGGTTGAAGTGATTCGCTCCTGCAACTGGCCCATTTCATCGGCGAGAGTTGGCTGGTAACCAACGGCAGATGGCATACGACCAAGGAGGGTTGATACTTCAGAACCTGCCTGCGTGAAACGGAAGATGTTGTCGATGAAGAGCAACACGTCCTGCTTCTGAACATCGCGGAAGTACTCAGCCATCGTTAGAGCAGAAAGTGCAACGCGAAGACGCGTCCCAGGTGGCTCATCCATCTGACCGAAGACCAAGGCGGTCTTATTGATAACGCCAGTTTCCTTCATTTCCAGGAAGAGGTCGTTACCTTCACGGGTACGCTCACCAACACCGGCGAATACAGATACACCACCGAAGTTTTCAGCAACGCGGTAAATCATTTCCTGAATAAGAACAGTCTTACCGACACCGGCACCGCCGAATAGACCAATTTTCCCGCCCTTTACGTAAGGGGTTAGAAGATCGATAACTTTGATTCCGGTCTCGAACATTTCGGTCTTTGATTCAAGTTGATCAAAGGGAGGTGGATTACGGTGAATCGACCAGCGCTCTTTGATATCCAAAGATGCGGTTGGAACGTCGAGGGATTCGCCAAGGGTATTGAAGACGTGGCCCTTGGTGACATCGCCGACTGGCACTGAGATCGCAGAGCCGGTGTCGCTCACTGCTGCGCCACGAACAAGACCGTCGGTTGGCTGCATGGAGATCGCGCGCACGAGGTTGTCACCGATGTGCTGTGCAACTTCCATCG
>JAHEXJ010000068.1 GCA_023252155.1 Actinomycetes bacterium
TCGTTCCCATGCTAATTCAATTAGTTCATCGCTCAGCTCGGCCTTATAAAAATCTATGTAGCCCTTGAAGAGAATTTCCCAGGTCGCCTTGTCCGACGGTTCGAGCGGACGTATTTGGAATGTCATTTGCCGAGAATATCAATTCGAAGACGGGACGTTCCATTCATTTTCACGAAAACCATCTTGAAGCTCTTGCGATCGCGCTTTCTATTTGTCGATCACCCGAATCTCCCCAATTGAGCAGAGCATTCGTCTGGCTCGCTGGAACCCAAAGTCTTGAGTAAGTCCTTCCGGTGATTGGATCAGCTTTGCTCGGAAAGATTTCATCTAACTGGCAAACTAATCTCACTTGGGCGAACTCCTCGGGGTCTTCGACAAATTGATACCCTAAATATTCAATCGACTTGATGGATACTTGAACTTCCTCCTCTGCTTCTCTTATGAGAGTTTCAAAGATTGACTCTTCGTTCTCTGGTCCACCGCCCGGAAGATTGAATTTTCCTCCGTCCTCGAACATTAGAATTTGTCCGGCACGATCGAAGATAAATCCCCAAACTTGGCGAACCTCTAGATCTTTTGGGACTTCAGATTCGATCCAGCGATACGTACTCATGTGGATTGGCCGCATTCCTGCGCGAGTTTCTTTACGTCAACAAAACCTTCGGTGCTAACTGTAATTATGGACCCGATCCCCATGGGACTTCTGAGGCTGTCCTCTTCAAACCATTGCCTTAACGTGTTCAAATCGCTTCGATTGTCGCCGTGGCCTGGATGGCGAACTCGATCCCTAAATCTTTGGAGCGCTGTGTCGACTGAGCAACGACAAACTATTTCGATGACTTTATCGAATTCGCGGAGCCAGGCGCTTGGCGTACCGGAATCGCGATGCTCGTCAGGGCCTTGCCAATGTGAAACGAGAATTACGTTCCCCGCTGCACGCGCCGCTTCTTCAAATAGTTTGTCAGCCTCACGACTACATCTAAACCGAAATTCAGTATCGAACTTCTGAACTGATCCGAGGAGAACTTCCAGGAAATCATCTTTGTCAATTACCGCAAAACCAAGTTCTTCCCCTAAGAGATGTGCCAGGGTTGTCTTTCCACTCCCCGGTAAACCGGTAATCACGATAATCGATCTGGTCACGTCGCAAGGCTATATCCGATGGCCCATTAGGAAAGGGGCCAATTTCATCGACAATTCTTTGGGGACGAAAATGAATCTTCTCAGAGTAGTTACTTGCGCGCCCAAAGGGATGAAACCGGGCACTGGGAATAAGCCGTCAATCTCCATTGATTGTCATCCCTCAGGAATATTTGGCAGAGCCGGCTTTTAACGCTAATTCCATGGAACCTTTATTAGCAGATTGAACAACGTTTCAAAATCATAAGCGGTCGTGGTATTCGCCATGAGCACTATTCCCTGATCGAGTCCGGGATAGAGGCGCATTACGTTAAAGAACCCGGCCCCGCCCCCGTAATGTTCTACGAATTCAGGTTCGCTGTTGATCGACTTTCGAAACCAGGCCAGACCAAAGTTAAAGGGTTTGCCTGGAGTTTGAATCTGACGCATTGACCTGACAGTCTCAGAGCTAAGAATTCGTTTCCCATCGCCCATCCCATCCGACAAATGGAGGGCGGCAAATCTCGCTGCCTCCACGACATCCCCAACGAGTCCACCGTATCCAACGCCATTCACCAGAAATGGTTGTAATGATTGAAAGTCTCCATGGCGTTCACCGACAACGCCCTTCGGCAACAGCGCTTTGAATATTGGCGCTACCAGTCGCGGCATTCGAACATATCCCACGGCTTGATCCAGGCCTTCACCGTAAACATAATCTGTATTCACCATGCCAATCGGGCGCAGAATCTGCTGACGTACATACTCTTCAAACTTCACCTTTGAGGCCTGGTTCACGATTTCTGCCAGAATCAAGTAGCCCAGATTCGAGTATCTTCCCCCTTGCCCTACGGGATATTTAGGTTTGCCATTTCGCTCAAGCTGGCGCTCCAGAAAACCGCGAGAATCAAAATTTGAATCTCCCGTGGGATGCACCCAACGGATGGGCATTGGATTAGCGACTCCCGCCGTGTGATTAAGCAACTGACCAACTGTTGGTTGGTTATTACCGTTCTTGCTCACATAACTTGGTATGTATTCACTTATTGGAGCTGTTAAGTCAATCAATCCTTCATCTGCAAGTTTGAGAACGGCCGTTGCGGTAACAACTTTCGATATAGAAAACCAAAGGTACTGTGTCCCCGGAGTCGCCAATTTGCGACTGGATAGATCTGCGTAACCAAATGAACTTGAATGAACTAATCCATCATGTCGCGTGACTGCAATAGAGAGGCTCGGCACTCTCCCTTTCCCGATTAGAGAATGAACATGGTTTTGAAATTCCATATATTCAGAGGACTCGGTGACATTTCTTTGATCCATCCCTAGCCCGCCTTGCTGTCCAAGCGAAGAAAGTTTATGTATTGCAAAACGTTCTGCTCTTGTTTTGGAGTGAGAGCGCCACCGTCATAGGAAAGCACTTCTCGTCGCGAATTAGTCTTCGAAGTCAATGTATAAGGTCTTGCCTTCAAGTTGGCAATCTGACGAATCGCCGCGTCGAGTCTTTGTAACGAGGTGCGCTGTTGCCATTCTTCGGAGCCAAGCGCTTGGGAAACTTCCTTCATTACCCTTAGAAACGGCTTCGAACTCGATTCATGCGCTTTGATGCCTGAGGTGCTCAATGCCACTCGGTAGGAGCGACCATCAACGGGATTGACTTGCTGCTTGGTATGTCCGCGAAGAGCTAAACGCTTCAAGGCAGCTGAGACGGTTGTAGCCCCCATTCCCGTCCATTGCGAAATTTGAGTGGGAGAAGCGGGACCAAAAACACGAAGCAAGGAATACAGGCCGAAATCATCGCCTGAGAGTTTCTCGCCTTTGAGTGCATCGTCCAGCAATCCCGACACCGAATGCGTTAGTAGCCAAAGGTCAAACAAGAGGGACATCTCTTTTGGATCTCGTTTTGGGGTAGCCATGGAGATAAAGTACCATATTGCATGAGATAGTTCATCTTCGTACTATCTTCGACTCTAAGTTCCGCGTATGCCCAGAAATGCCCAAAATGTATAGTGCGCCGTTACTGATTTCAGAATTGTGCGCCCGAAGGGATTCGAACTCTAATCCGTTTCCTTTTCAGCTTCATCGTTGGCGATAACGATTGGCTTGCGTTCAAGCAAGGCTGCCGCGATTAACGGGCCAACAATTTCGGCTTGCCATCGCCGTGCTCCTTGTTCAATGAGGCTTGATGTAACGGCATCAACACTTAATTTCATCGTGGCACCCTCCGGTGGATTCCAACAAAGTCGGCGCACTAAATCCGGCGAGATGAGATTCTCTGGCGGGATGGAAAGTTCCTCCGCTCTGGCCTCGATTGTGGCACGGGCGTGGGAGAGCGGGGCAAACTTGGCGGGGAACTTGTCACGCCAAACTTTTACCGGCGGCATCGAATCGGATTCGGCGCGCAACTGAGGCCAATGACTTTCGGGAACAGCGATGCCAGTTCGGATTGCCCCTAGCCATTGTGCGGTGTGCTCAAACCAACGCGAACGGGCGCCAATCGGGCGCAGAACCTTCTCCATTTCCGCACGAGTCTTTGGGACATGCGTCGCTAGTTCCAAGAGTGCGGCATCGGAGAGGAATTTTCCTGGGGCCACGTCAGCTTCTCGTGCCAACGTGTCGCGTTCGTGCCACAAGGTTTTGATGATCGCTAATTGATCGCGACGCTTTATTTTGTGGATACCAGATGCCCGTCGCCACGGTTCTTTTCGTGGAGTGGAAGGTGGTGATTGGAGGATGGCAGCAAATTCCTCCAAAGCCCAAGACAGTTTTCCTTGTGCTTCAAGAAGTTCGCTTATCTTTGAACGAAGTTCGACAAGCAGTTCCACGTCGAGTGCGGCGTACGTCAACCACTCACCTGGCAGCGGGCGAAATGACCAATCGACTGCGCTGTGTTCTTTAGCGAGGGAAATTCCAAGAAGGCTTTCTACGAGAGCGCCCAATCCAACACGAGGCAGGCCGGCGATACGTCCACCCAATTCTGTGTCGAACAAGGTGGAAGGGTTTAGCCCAACCTCGCGAAGACACGGAAGATCTTGAGTACTTGCATGCAATATTACTTCGTCGGTACGGAGCAAATCATTGAGCTCTCGGAACATGCGATGAACTTCGAACGGTTCTTGTTGATGAAAGGGGATGGGGTCGATGAGGTGCAAACCACCGCCGGTGCGTTTGATTTGAATCAGATATGCACGTGCACTGTATTTGTATCCGGATGCGCGCTCGGCGTCGATTGCGAAGGCACCAGTGCCTGCTTCAAGCATCTCAATTGCATCACTGAGTTCTTCTTCTGTCGTTATTAGCGGGGGTGTTCCTCCGACGGGTTGAAGCAGAGGCGTTGGGGCATTGCCCTCTTCAGAGATCGGCTCACTCATCGATTAGCGTCGGTCACGATTATTTGAATTGATCTTAGGATTGATCGCAGAGACGCCGTCGGGAATTGGTGCAAGCCCTGACAATTCGGCAAGGAGCGTGCACCAGCCTTCGATATGCGAATGGATATCTTCAGGCGTCTTAATTATTGGCGTCCACGATGCGCGAATTTCAATTTCTGCTTCGTCACTCTTTGGAGAAAGTTTTCCGAATGAGGCACTCGCGACTCTCGTGACAGTTCCGCTTGCCGCAACAAATTTGCATCCTGCGAGGGTTAGAGATTCGAGAAGCCAATTCCAGCCAACTTCGGGCAGAAGTGGATCTTCTTGCATGACAACATCGACATCAGCACGAACATAAGTCACGCAGCGGAATTCACCCTCCCATGTGTCCTGACCACCGGGTTCATGAAGAAGGACGAACCGCCCAGATGCAATTTCATCTTCGTCATCACCAAGAAGTCCGTTGCTAACGTCTGCTGAAAATGCATAAGCAAAGGACGCTAATTTTTGAGGAGCAGGGACTTCTTCGAGGAGAATTTCGGCACGCGGATGATAAGTACGCAAGACGTCGGAAACTTTTGCGAAACCCTTTGCGTCCACTACCTCAATGTATGGATATTCCTTTGTTAAAGGTGGGAGGCAGGGCGGTAACCTAGCGTCCGTGGCCATCTTCCTAGCGCTTTTCTCGTCAT
>JAHEXJ010000069.1 GCA_023252155.1 Actinomycetes bacterium
GTTAAGAATGCATTTCGACCTCAAACAATCATTGAATTACAGCAGGCCTTTTCCCTTGCCCGAGATGAAGAAGAAGTGGGAGTAATTATTCTCACCGGCGCAGGGACTGAAAGCTTTTGTTCTGGCGGAGATATTCGAGTGCGCGGAGATGACGGGTATTTAGGCGATGACAAACTCGCAAAAAAAGGAATCGGCCGACTCAATGTTTTAGATCTACAAATCCAAATCCGTCGAACTCCCAAACCAGTGATTGCCATGGTTGCAGGGTGGGCCGTTGGAGGGGGACATGTCTTGCACGTCGTATGCGACTTAACGATCGCCGCCGATAATGCGAAATTCGGTCAGACCGGCCCGATGGTTGGCTCCTTTGACGGCGGATATGGCGCGGGCCTTCTTGCAGCCCATGTCGGACAGAAGAAGGCGCGCGAGATCTGGTTCCTCACTCGCGAATACGATGCCCAAGAAGCGTTGGACATGGGTCTGGTTAACACGGTCGTTCCAGTTGCAGAGCTTGAAGCTGAGACAGTTTCGTGGGCTCGCGAAATGCTCCGCAATTCGCCGATGGCACTTCGACTCCTGAAAGCAAGTTTGAACGCCGCAGATGATGGATTGGCTGGAGTGCAACAACTTGCGGGAGATGCCACATTGCTTTTCTATATGACAGAGGAAGGCCAAGAGGGACGCGACGCATACAAAGAGAAGCGACCTCCAGATTTTGGAAAGTTTCCAAGGCGTCCCTAAATGTTGGATTCAATCCTTGAATCGTTACGAGTAGTCGCGTTACCGACGAAGACTGATTTTCGATCGATAAAGGTGCGAGAAGTTGCATTGATTGAAGGACCCAAAGGTTGGGGAGAGTTCTCACCTTTTGTCGAGTACGAACCAACCGAATGTATTCCTTGGTTGGTGAGCGCTGTGGAGGCGGCCACTTTAACTCCGCCCGAAATACTGCGATCTCAAATTGCCGTTAACGCAACCATGCCGGCGATAAATGGCAAAGATGAAATTGCTGAAGTGCTCTCGTGGTTTCCAGGATGCACAACCGTAAAGATCAAGGTTGGCGCTGATTTGAAGGATGATTTAGCGCGCATTGCTACTGTTTGCGACCTTGCACCGACGGCCAAGGTAAGAATAGACGTTAACGGTATGTGGAGTATTGGCAAAGCCACGCAGGCAATTCACGCGATTTATGACATCTGCAACCTTGAATATGTCGAACAACCGTGCAGCACATTGGAAGATTTGCGTGAGTTGAAAAAGAGGGTCGGAATCCCTGTCTTGATCGCGGGGGACGAGGTTGTTCGAAAGGTCGGCAACCCAATGGAAGTCGATCTTCATGATGCCATCGATATTTTGCTTCTTAAAGTCGCCCCCCTTGGTGGAATCAAAAAGTCATTGGAAATCGCTGCACACCATGGCAAGCCGGTGGTGGTATCTAGTGCTTTGGATTCGGCCGTCGGAATTTCTTATGGGCTCCAATTGGCCGCTTCGCTGCCTTCACTGGATTACGCATGCGGGGTTGGAACGGGAGCGCTCTTGAGTGCTGACGTTGCGACGCTTCCCATCGTTGGTGGAATGATGAAAGTGAATTCGGTGGCTCCCGATCGAGATCGAATGAAAGAGTATGCAATTTCACCTGAAAGATTTGATTGGTGGCGCGCGCGGGTGCGAGAGACTTGGGAAGCAGGTGCAAAGGATTGGATATTGCGAGAGGGGTGGACCTGGTGAACACATCGACACGGCTCGCTCGTAACATCACACGCCAACTGATTGAGAACGGCGTGACCGACGTCGTGCTTTCGCCAGGATCCAGAAATGCACCTTTGTCGATCGCACTTTATGCCGCCGAGCAAAACGGTTTGCTTAAGTTGCACGTTCGAATCGATGAACGTAGCGCCGCATTCTTCGCCCTAGGAATTGCAAAGGCAACTGCAAATCCAGTCGCGATAGTTTGCACGAGCGGTACCGCAGTTGCCAACTACCACCCCGCTGTTTTGGAGGCACATCATTCGCAGGTTCCGCTATTAGTCATCACCGCGGACCGACCCGAACGGTTAAGACAAACAGGCGCGAATCAAACCACTTTGCAGGCAAAGATTTACGGTGAAGCAACTCCCTTCTCTCTGGACATCTCAGACCCCGAGTACGACCTCAGTGATGCATTTGAAGCGCTATTGCATGGGCCAATTCACGTCAATGTCCAATTTGATGAGCCGCTCCTTCCTGACGACGAAGGTCACTGGCTTCTAGAAGTTGTGCGTGGCGAGACTGTCACACCCGCATTGCCAAAGGTTCGCGAATTAAAGATTTCCGAATCAAGAGGCATTATCGTCGTAGGTCACGATCGAGGCGGACTCGATGTCCGCTCGATTATTCATTTTGCCGAAGCCGTCGGCTGGCCGATGATTGCTGAAGACCCGCTCTCATTTGATCAAGCCGTGCCTTTCGCCTCGCTCTTCCTTACTTCAAAAAAGATTCGCGATGCATTACTTCCTGAAGTTGCGATCGTGATTGGTCGAACGACTTTGTCGCGATCGATCAACGCTCTTGTGAAATCAGCAAAGCGCGAGATCGTGATTGATCCCCGCGTTGCAATGATCGACATCAATCGCAATGCTGATCAGATATTTCTTACTCTTCCTCGCGTTTCCAGGATTAATGAAATCGATCTTGTGTGGCTTGCTGATTGGAAGATGTATTCGGACGCAACGTCGGACCTCATGGATTCAATCCCTTCGTGGTCAGAGGCTTCGATCGCACGCACACTGGCAACCCTTCTTCCCGATGAGAGCACGCTTTTCATCTCGTCATCGCGGCCAATCCGAGATGTCGAAGGATTTGCGACGCCTCGCGCAAATGTAGAAACTTTTGCGAACCGGGGTCTTGCTGGCATTGATGGAAATATTTCCACCGCACTTGGTATTGCCTCTCAGCGCTCATCAACAGTTGCGATCATGGGTGATCTCTCTTTCCTCCACGACATGTCGGGGCTAATTGGAGCCGGCGACATTAATTTGCGAATCCTCGTTATTAATAACGATGGCGGTGGAATCTTCTCAACGCTTCCGCAACATAATGCCCAAGGGTTTGAAAAGATTTTCGGCACTGCACATGGCTTGGACCCGGCATTGATCGCCGCTTCAATGGGAATACCATCGAAGACGATTACGACTATCGATGAATTGGAAGAGGAGATGCTGGCGCCAGTTGTGGGTCTTTCGGTGGTCGTTGCGAGCGTGCCTTCGCGTGAAAAGAACGCGGAGATGATCCTCGAGGTATACCAAAGCATCGAATCTATATAGATAAGGCTAGAGTAGCAGGATGCGAGGGACTCTTAGGATAAGCGGATTCATAATCCTGATTTTCGTTCTCGCGGGATGTGCAACTCAATC
The DNA here is from genome assembly GCA_023252155.1 of Actinomycetes bacterium. Lineage (GTDB taxonomy): Bacteria > Actinomycetota > Actinomycetes > Nanopelagicales > Nanopelagicaceae > QYPT01. Next base: position 3,393 of record JAHEXJ010000069.1, read on the forward strand.
GAACCATCGTGCAATGTATCAAGTGGAACACAGCAGCAATGCTTTGACTGTTCCGGAGTACGGCTTAGCCCGCGATCTGGTACGGAGCGAGATTCGCCGCCTGAAAGATGTCGTTACTAGTGCCACCGTCACGGTGGTTGATGCAACGACGATCGACTCGAGCATCGGCTATCGCTGTCCATCAGGTCGGCTCCTGCAAATCAAACTGATAGGCGACTTCATTCATATCGCCGTCAGTCCGATGGCCTTACGATCGGGAGCCCCAACTCCGGACATCACCGTACACGCGGTGAATCTGACGGCGGGGGCCAAAACCGGCCTTACATGTTTGATGGGCGTCCAAATCGGCAAGGTCGCACCAGATCCTGGAGCCATATGGCTACCGATCAACTGACCGACGTTATTAACTTACCCGGATCTAGAGTCGTCTTATGCGCATGACTCTTAAAGCGAGCGGACTAATAATTCTGATTCTTGCGCTTGCAGGATGTGCAACTCAAGCGGACAAGACTGCAGCGCCTTCAGTCTCTGCAACTTCGATCTCTACGGCTTCTACGAACGCTGTTATATCGCCAGTAGTGATTCCAGATTGCGCAACTAGTCAACTCTCTATCATCGACGGGCGTGTTGGTGTTGCGATGGGAAATGTAAGCGATAACGGCATCGCTTTTAAGAATGTTTCCACTTCCGCTTGTCGACTTAAGGGTTTTCCGAATATTCAGTTGCTAGGTGCGTTGGGCAATCCGATCGTGACGCATCTGAACAAGGGGACTTCCTATACGGTGCAAGCAACTCCCGAAAAGCTCGTCACACTATTACCGAATGACGAAGCATTGTTTGATTTGGGTTACACGGATGCAACGGGTTATGGCACCGAGAAATGTCCAACCGCTTTTAGAGAAGCCATCACACCGCCAGGATCTACAAGATCAATCATTGTCGCTTGGGAGATAACCGTTTTCGGTGGAGGTATTCCAAACCTGCGTTGTGGAGAAATCACCGTCTCGCCTGTCTATGCATCTCCGAAGGACCACCTAATTAGCACCTTGACTTCTCAGGAGTACGCCTTCGCGCGCGAGCAGGTGAAAAGCGAGATTCTTCGACTGAAGGATGCTGTTACAAGTGCCACCGTGTCCGTGGGCTACGGGAAGGTGCTTGATTCGAATATCGGAGTGCCTTGTAGATCCGGTCGACTCCTGCACCTCAAACTAATCGGCAACTTTATTCACATCGTCCACGGCGGGGCCGCGCGGTCAGCAGGCTCCTCGCTTCCGGACCCAACCGTTCATGCAGTCAATCTGGTCGAAGATGCCAAGACTGGTCGCCCTTGCTTGTTAAGCGTTCAAATCGGAAAAGTTGCACCAGATCCTGGCGCCGCCTCGTTACCGCTTGACTGATTTAGCGCGAGTTTCCAAGCGCATTTAGCATTGGGGCGAATTTAGCTTGGCTCTCTGCGAGTTCTCGTTGCGGGTTTGAGCCGGCCACAATTCCGCATCCTGCAAATAACCTGATGTGGTTCTTTTCAATCTGACCACACCGAAGCGCAATTCCAAGTTCACCGTCTCCTCGTGCATCAATCCATCCGACGGGGCCGGCGTAGCGACCTCGAGGCATACCTTCCAGATCTTCGATGACTTTTGCAGCCACATCTGTTGGAGTTCCACATACGGCGGCAGATGGATGCAACTTTTCCAAGATGGTGAAAGTGTCGACGTGTTGAGGAAATTCAGAAATCGCACCAGTAACGTCCGTTGCGAGGT
>JAHEXJ010000070.1 GCA_023252155.1 Actinomycetes bacterium
ATTGGCATCTTCTTCGGCCTTGGCGAGGAAAGTTGCGAGTTCATCGCGGGCGCGAGCTCCCTCACCGGTGATGTCTTCGCGTTCAAAAATATTCCAAGCACGAAGCACTGGAGCAACGACTTCGTCGATGTGCTGCTTCGAATCATAAATTCCAGCCAGTGCGATCTGTACTGCCTTTCTCCCAAAGCCCGGCATTCCAACCCCTGGCATCGCAAAATCAGAAACAACATCGGTAATAGCGCGCATGGCTTCGTTCGGCGCGAGGTCGATTGCCTTGCCGAAAAGGTTGCGGTAAAAAATCATGTGCAAGTTCTCATCCAAAGAGACTCGTTGCAATAAGCCCTCTGCGACGGGATCTTTGGAGATGCGGCCAGTGTTGCGGTGAGAAATGCGAGTCGCGAGTTCCTGAAAAGAAACGTAGGCAACGGTGTGGAGCATGTCCTTGTCATAGGGGGTCGTGTAGCCAAGTTGCATGTGGGCCATACGCAGATCTTCGAGTTCATAAGGGTCGACGCCGCGGGTGGCCATCAAATAATCGCGGATGGCGATGCTGTGGCGGGCCTCCTCGGCCGTCCAACGTTCGATCCAATTGCCCCACGCGCCATCACGGCCCATGGAGATTGCAATTTCGGTGTGATAACTCGGCAGGTTGTCCTCGGTCATCAAATTCAAGACCAAGGAGTCCTGGGCGATCTCGGTTAGTTTGGAATCCTTTGCCTCCCACGCATCCCCGTTAAGCGGGCCGGCAAATGTGCGACCCTCGCTCCACGGGACATACTCGTGCGGATACCAGTTCTTCTGAACGGATAAATGGCGTTCTAATTCAACGGCCACCGCAGGTTCGAGGTCGCGGATCAGGCGCGTTTGAACCGCCGGATCAATGGATGCCATTAGACAATCCTACGTGAGTGCTAGCACTACTAGCGAGTCGCGGGCCTACTTTTCTGCTTTTTTGGCAGCTTCTTCTCGGCGCCACTTGGCAATGGCAGCGTGATTGCCGCTGAGCAAAATTTCTGGAACGCCGATGCCTCGCCACGTTTGCGGCTTGGTGAAGTTTGGATATTCGAGGAATCCATCTTCAACGTGTGACTCCTCGGCCAACGAATCAGGATTTCCGAGAACGCCAGGAAGCAAACGCGTAATCGCCTCGATCATGACAAGGGCCGCAACTTCGCCACCGCCGAGAACATAATTTCCAATGCTTACTTCGCGAACGCGAATTCCTTGTGCGGCGAATTCGTCTTGCGAGTAGTACTGACCGACGCGGGCATCAATGCCTTCGTAGCGCCCGCAAGCAAAAATCAAGTGCGATGACTTAGAGAGTTCCTCGGCCATACGTTGATCAAAGACTTCACCAGCGGGTGTAAGGATGATCAAATCCGTTTCAGGGATCATCAGATCATCGAGAACCAGTCCCCAAATTTCGGGTTTCATCACCATTCCGGCGCCGCCGCCGTAAGGAGTGTCATCGACACTGTGGTGATTGTCTTCGGTGTAGTCGCGCAAATTATGGATTGCGATGTCGAGGATGTCGTTCTCCTGCGCTTTTCCAATTAGTGATAACTGAAGCGGAGAAAAATATTCGGGAAATATCGTGACTGCATCGATTTTCATGCTTCAGCCCCCTGCGGAGGAATGACAGTCATCTTCTTGTTCTTTACATCCACGACAGGCACGAGTTGATGAACGAATGGAATAAGAACTTCGCCAGTTGGAGTGTTGATCGCCAAGAGATCTTGGCCAGGCAGATTTATCACATCACTAACCGTGCCGAATTCTTTTCCTGATTCGAGAAACGCAGTGCAGCCGATCAATTGCAGAACGTGGTAATCATCGTCGCCACCTTCGGCGTCAATGTCGACGTCGCAATACAGCAACGTGTCTCGCAATTTTTCGATTTGATTGCGGTCGGTAATATTCTCAAAGCCCAGCAACAAAATTCCGTTGTGGACGCGGTAAGAAGTGATGGTCAATTCGCCGTGCGCATCGGTCTGAACGCGAGCGCCAACGGCAAAGCGGTCTTCAGGAAGGTCAGTTCGAACTTCGATCGTTGCCTCGCCCTGAATTCCGTGAGCGCGACCAATTCGCCCCACGAGCAAACGCATGGCTTATCGCCCTTCGTCCGTCTCCACAAGATCTACACGAATCGGCCGGCCAGCAAGAGCGCTTACGACTGTGCGGAGGGCTTTTGCGGTGCGACCATTTCGACCGATTACTTTGCCGATATCTTCAGGATTAACCCTTACTTCAAGGGTGCTACCGCGACGATTGCTCTTTTCGGTAATGACGACATCTTCGGGATGGTCGACGATTCCCTTGACCAAGTGTTCGAGGGCCTCATCAATCATTGCTATTCCGCAACCGTTTCTGCGGCAGGTTCAGCAGCAACTTCTGGTGTTGATTCAACGACGGCTTCAACTGGAGTTTCAACAACGGCCTCGACGACCGGGGTTTCTTCAACCGCAGGTGCAGATTTAGCAGCAAGCTTTTCTTGCGCCTTCTTCTTCAGAGTTGTTGCGCCTTCCTTAGGCTCATTCATTGCACCCTTAACGGCTGCTTCGTAAGCAACGCTCTTGTGAACTGGGGGTGCCGCGTGACGCAAGGTGCCTTCTTTTCCTGGCAAGTCCTTGTGCTTCTGCCAATCACCGGTGATCTTCAAGATTGCCTCTACAGCAGGTGTTGGAAGTGCGCCGACTCCGAGCCAGTACAGAGCACGCTCTGAGTTGACCTGAATAAATGATGGCTCTTGGCTTGGTGAGTAACGGCCAATTTCTTCAATGGAAAGACCATTGCGGGCTTTGCGCGAATCCGTAACAACGATTCGGTAGTAAGGGGTACGGATTTTGCCCATGCGCATCAAACGAATTTTTGTAGCCAAGTGCTTTTCGCTCCTGTAAGTGTTGTTGCGGTCAAGTTGTTCGCAGCGGGGTGCGCGAGCCAACAAGTCCAACTGGTTCGAATACGAGGTGTTTGGGGGTAGAGGGCCCCGAACAGGGGGTAATTGTGTCATCTGGCGGTGCAAAAGGTGAAATCGGGGCCATTTATTCGTCAATCAACGGCAAGGCTGGAAGTCAATGTCGGAGACCCGCAGCAAGTGCGCCACGTCAAGTGGATGGTTCGTTTTGGCCGATGATGGTTCAACGATGGCCAAGGCGCCAGACGAGGCCACCCAGCCACCAGAGGTGACCAGCCGCGAATAGCGTCCTGTCCGTGTATCGGCCACATAAGTCGCCTCGGTCGTAGTCCATACCAGCGTGTGCTCCGCCATCCCCACGTTTTGGAACTGCTCGAGTCCCTTCAAGCGAATCACCGACCTGGCCCGCGTGCTCGGTGTCGGGGAGTAGAAAAGTTCGTGGCTGGAGGGGTCCGTGTAAACAAAGCGAGTCCCATCACTAGCCAATATCACTGTCCCATGGACCCCGCGAAGCACGGAAGGCAGTTTCACCGCTCTGCCTGTGCGCACATCGGCCGCGCCTAAAGTCGGCTTCGCGCCTAGGCGCGCCCATTCTGGCCAGATCGCCGTGGTACCTATCATGATCGGAAATCCGGCTCTCCCCCGATGCAAAATACGTTCCACTCCGTTTGATAGTTCAATCCCCACTATCTGCTGCGGGCCACGAGATACAGCTCCTATCGCGGCCGCGAATCCGGAGTTAGCGGCTGGGAACTGCCACGAACTGGAATACTTATTTCCCTGGGCATCGGTAATAATCGTTTGCGGAAACGTACGGAGCACGTCCATTCGGGTGTCGTATGAGTACGCCGTGGAATCTGTCCCCAGGTCATAAAAGGAGTGAGTCTCAACCCAAACAAGGAAGCGCCCATCAAAACTTCCGCTTGCTCCGTAGCGGTCGGGATGGGCGAAGGCATGTATCGGGATGAGTTTTCCGCTTGCAACTGCTAGTTCCGCTACGCCTGAGAAGTCGCGACTATAGGTGCTCACGAACATTCGCGATCCATCGGCACTCATCGCGATCGGATATGTTGGCACTTGTTTGCTGCGAGCCACGCTTTGTTTCATGTCGGCCGCTAATGCTGAACCAGGTTTGGATAAACACAAGTTAGTGCCGGACTTAAACCAATCGGTCGGCTGCACCGTAGCCGATGCAACAGGAGGTGTGGAAACAGTAAGCACTACGGCAAACATCGCGGCCATTGTTACAACATGCCGTACTAATAAATTCCGCCGCATTTCAACTCTCCTGACTCTAAGCCAATGGCCCTGAGCAATTTAGGAATTCCGGTTATCGCCATTACAGCTCATCCAGGATGCGCGGAAAAACTTATTTCAAAGTAGCACCATTGAATTCATTTTCAATCAATAAAGTCAGCAAATGACAATGTTTATATAAGTATGACCATTATTCGCTGGTCATACTAAAAACGTTCAGGACATTCTCCAAAGACTCAGCACTTTAACTCAGGTTGAGGCGACGTCAGCCGCGCTCTTCTAGAGCACGCTTGGCAGGATTGCCGGATTTGGACTTCTTCTTTTGAGGCACGATCTTGGCCTTGGGAGGCGCTCCCGCCCCTTGGTACATCGCCGGCGAAAGGCCCGCGGGCAACTTTCCACCACGCATCTGTTTCATCATCTTCTGGGCTTGGGTGAATCGATCAACGAGGGAATTGATCTCAGTCACCGTTCGACCACTTCCATTGGCGATTCTTGCCCGACGCGACCCATTAAGGACCTTTGGATCCCGTCGCTCCGTTGGAGTCATAGATTGAACGATCGCCTTAGTTCGCACGATTTCTGCATCGTCGAAATTGTCGATCTGCTTCTTCATCTGTCCGGCCCCCGGCAACATCGAGAGCATCTTGGACATCGAGCCCATCTTGGACATGGCCGATAGCTGTTCGAGGAAATCATCGAGGGTGAAATCCTCACCGCTGGCGAACTTGCTCTCGAGTTTGGCCGATGTGTCCGAATCAAAGGCTTTCTTCGCTTGCTCGGCCAATGTGGCCACATCGCCCATTCCAAGGATTCGAGAGGCCATCCGATCGGGATAGAAAATGTCGAAATCGGTGAGTTTTTCACCGGTTGATACGAACATGATCGGGCGCTTGGTCATCTTCGCGATCGACAGGGCGGCACCACCTCTGGCATCGCCATCCATTTTGG
>JAHEXJ010000038.1:0-8807 GCA_023252155.1 Actinomycetes bacterium
AATCGAACAGAGACGCTATCGAAAGAATCATCCGCAAACCCAAGATTATCGGCGCTGCTCACTTCTGTTCGAATATTCGTAATTCCTTGCGCTGTGGCTCGTCGAGATGCAATTTCCAGCATCTCAGGTGCGAGGTCAGTCAGCATAATTCGCCCACTTGGCGCTAGTTTGGCGATGCTCAGACCTGGCTCACCTGTGCCAGATGCGATGTCGAGGTGGTGTTGATCTTGTGAAATATCGAGGCTACCGATAATTGCTTCGCTCACCGGAGCTAACTGATCCATGATCAGCGAATCCCACTTTTCCCAGCCCGCCGAGAGACCAGCCCACGTCTCTTTCTGGGAAGCTCGGATTTCATCAGCACTTTGCATTGGCTCTCCTACTCGCACGCGCGACCAAGTACGCAATTACTACAGTATTTTTAGGGGAGGTGAAAGAACTTATTTGAAAAAAGTGGAGCTGAGGGGATTTGAACCCCTGACCCCCTGCATGCCATGCAGGTGCGCTACCAGCTGCGCCACAGCCCCGAAAACTTCGGATTTCTTACGGGTGTGACCTTATCGCACCCTCGCCATAGATATGGAATTGGCCTTTATCCGGCTGTCGGTTCAGCCCCGCTCTCCTCGCCGTAGATGGGCTCGGGGATTGATCCGGCGTTATGTTCGACAAGATGCCATCCGCGTGGATTTCTTTGAACAATCGACCATGCAGCATTTGAAAGACCACCAATAACTCCCCAGTGGGATTGCGGCAATTCCAATAAATGGCCTAGAACGCAACGTGCAGTACCACCATGTGTGGCAACAACAAGAGTCTGACCATCTTCTCCGCCAGCAAGTGCTCGATCTATGGCCGCTGCCGCACGCAAAGCAACATCCGTTCGCCTCTCCCCTGTGTCGCCCGCTGGATTGTTGTCGCCATCAATCCATCGAACAAAGTTCGCCCAGTCTTCGGCACGATTCTCCAGACCAGTCTTGCCTTCCCATTTTCCACCGTTTGTCTCACGAAGATCTACATCAACCTCGACCGGAAGATTGACGAGTTCTGCTAATTCCTGCGCAGTGGCGCGGGCGCGTTGAAGATCACTGGAAATTATTTTTGTTGGTTCCATATCAGCGAGCAATCGCGCGGCATGTTGGGCCTGATAGATGCCGACGTCATTTAGTGGAATATCAGAGTGCCCCTGAAAGCGATTGAGGAGATTCCAATCCGTCTGTCCATGGCGCCACAGGACGATGCGATTTCTTTTAGGCACGGCTTTCGGCATCCCTCACTGCGTCAAGTGGAATTATGGGGCAATCATTCCAGAGTCGATCTAGCATGTAGTAGCGGCGCAATTCGTCGGTCTGAATATGCACGACTAGATCGCTGTAATCAATAAGAATCCACTCAGGTCCGTCTTCACGCCGCGCAGGTTTCTGCCCAACTTCGTGAAGCTTGCGTTCGACCTCATCGGCGATTGCCTGAATCTGCGGAGTGTTCTGGCCACTTGCAATCAGGAAAACCTCGCAAAGGACTAGTTGATCCGACATGTCGATTGCGACGAGGTCGTGACCAAGTTTGTCCATAGCTGCATGTGCCGCAATCTGAGTGATAGTGATTGCTTCTTTACTTGCTGGCATAAAGGTTTCTTTCTCTAACGTAGGCCATGACTGATTTCGGAAGGTACTTTATCTCTGTTGCTCCAGATTGAATTTGTGAGCGGATCTCGGTTGCCGAGACTGGAAGCGCGTCAATGTCGAAGCCATCCCCATCACGGGCGATCACAAGTACCTCGATAAGCCGTTGAAGCTCTGCACTGCGATGCCATTGTGCGAAATTTGTATAGGCATCAGACCCAATAATCAAGATCCATTTCGCATCCGGCTGCAATACCTGCAATTCGTGAACGGTGTCGATCGTGTAAGTGGGACCTGCTCGATGGACTTCGGTATCACTGACTTGTACATGCGAACGAATATTTTCAGGAAGGTCGTTAACGGCCAATTGCGCCATTGCAAGACGCTCTTCGCCAGATGCATGTGGAGCGTGAGCTCGAAGCCATGGCTCGCCAGTTGGAACCAGAATTAACTCATCAACAATTCCACGCGAAAACAATTGCTCAATCAGATGAAGATGGCCCATATGGATCGGATCGAATGTCCCGCCATAGAGACCTACGCGCGTAGGACTAGACAATTAATCCCGGTCGAGTCGAAGGACTAAATACAGCAGAACAGCAAGGGTTCCGAATGCGAAAAGACCAAAGAAGACTGGGGGCGCAGGGAGTTTGCGAACTACTTCGCCGGCAAGTGAAATCATGTCGCGAAGTCTAGCGTCCGTAGGGGCATGCATTCCCCTACGTCGCCAAGCGCCCACGGGTAGAATCGACCCCGTGTCCGCTTCTTTGACTGTAGCCCTGCTTCCTGTGAGGGTTATTGCGCCCACCGCGGAGACTATTTGGTCAATAACTTCTTAAACGCACTCTCATCGATGATCGGAACTCCGAGGTCTTGGGCCTTGGCAAACTTGGATCCTGGGTCTATTCCGACCAGAACATAACTCGTTTTACCTGAAACTGAACTTGAAACTTTGCCGCCGTGCGCCAAAATCATTTCGCTAATTTCATCACGCGTGTATGACTCCAAGGAACCGGTAACTACGAAAGTTAATCCCGCCAAAGATTGCGTTGCCGATTTAGTGGATTGGTATTGCATGTTGACTCCGGCTTTTCGCCATTTTTCAACGATGTCCTTGTGCCATTTTATTTGAAACCACTCGATGATGGAATCGGCGATAACTCCACCTACACCTTCAACGTCAGCAAGTTGAGATGCAGATGCCTTTTGTATTGCATCCATACTTCCAAGCGAACTTGCCAGAGCTTGAGCAGCGGTGGGACCGACATGGCGAATCGAGAGTGCGACGAGCACTCGCCAAAGTGGTTGTGACTTAGCATCCTCAAGGGCGGCCAGAAGTTTTTTCGCGTTGGCAGCGGCAGTGCCATCCTTTTTCTGGAAAAAAGATGATCTAGCCAATTTCTCAGCGTCCAGCGAGAAAAGATCGGATTCATCGGAAATTATCTTGTCACTGAGCAATGCGATTGCCGCTTCGTAGCCGAGCACGTCAATATCAAGCGCCGCCCGCGAACCGATGTAAAAAATGCGCTCTCGCAATTGCGCCGGGCAATACTGGGTGTTAGGACAGCGAATATCAATGTCGCCTTCAGAAATCGCACGAAGCTCGCTTCTGCACTCGGGGCACTTAGTTGGCATGACAAAGGCCTTCTCCTTGCCAGTGCGACGCTCAACTACGGGACCCAAGACTTCGGGAATGACATCCCCGGCTTTGCGAATAACAACAAAATCACCAATCAATATTCCTTTTCGTTCGACCTCTTGAGAATTGTGCAAGGTTGCATTTGTGACTGTCGAACCTGCGACTTTCACGGGCTCCATGAATGCAAACGGAGTCACTCGGCCAGTGCGTCCCACACTCACCTTGATGTCAAGGAGTTGGGTTACAACTTCCTCGGGCGGGTACTTGTATGCGATCGCCCATTTGGGTGCACGCGAAGTAAATCCGAGCGAGCTTTGCTCGGCGAACGAATTGACCTTGATAACAACGCCATCGATTTCATGCTCGATGTCGTGACGATGAGCGTTGTAATAGGAAATGAAATCTAAAATTTCCGGCTTCTTTGTAAAGACTCGGTATCGCTCGCTTACTGGTAATCCCCATTTCTTCAGGGTCTCATACGCATCACTCTGCGATTTGAACGAGACGCCCTCTGAAGCACCGACTCCATGAACCACGACGCTTAGTGGCCTCTCAGCTGTAACCCGCGGGTCTTTCTGACGAAGAGCACCAGCTGCAGCATTTCGTGGATTGGCGAAAAGTGCTTTTCCAGATTCTTCAAGAGAGGCATTGAGTTCGGCAAAGGCTGCAAGAGGGAAGAAAACTTCGCCGCGAACTTCGATGACGTTGGGCAAATTGGTGCCCACTAATTTATGTGGCAAGTTCTTAATGGTCTTCACGTTGAGGGTGACATCCTCGCCCGTGATTCCATTGCCTCGAGTGAGTCCCCGGGTAAGCACTCCCTTCTCATAGAGAAGGTTGATGGCAAGGCCGTCCACTTTCAATTCACAGAGCCATTCGGTGATCGAGACCGTCTTCTCCGCGCGATCAAACCACGTATTCAACTCTTCCAAGTCAAAGACGTTGTCCAAACTCATCATCTTCTCGCGATGATCGAACTGCGCGAAATGCGTAGCAAATCCCCCACCGATAGTTTGCGTGGGTGAGTCAGGTTCGCGAAGTTCGGGATACTTTGCCTCTAATTTGGTGAGCTCTTGAAGAAGGCCGTCAAATTCTGCATCGGTAATAACTGGCTTATCCAGAACGTAATACCGGAACTGATGATCGCGAATGGCTTCGCTTAATTCTGCAATGCGATGTCGGGCTTGCGTCGTCACTGCTCGGTCTCGCTGATTGTCGCCGATCCCACCACGCGATCTTCGTCATAGATTGCCATCTGCTGACCAGTTGCGAGCCCTAGCAAGGGCTCGTCGAGTTCGGCGATTAACAGGTCATTGTCGTAGTAGTAAGTGCATGGCAATGGTTGGCCGTGCGCCCGAACCTGCACGAATCCACGATTACGATCGGGACCAACCGATGGCCCGCACCAAACCGTCTTCTCGCCCACCATCCGTGTCACGGCCAAATCTTCCCGCGGACCTACAACGACAGTATTGGTTATTGGTTCAACCTTGAGTACAAATCGAGGGGAACCATCGATAGTTGGCACTGATAGACCTAACCCTTTGCGTTGGCCGATCGTGTATGTGTAGGCACCCTTGTGCTCGCCAACTTGAACGCCATCTTGATCAACAATTGGGCCTACCTTGCTGCCGAGTCTTTGGTGAAGCCATCCTGCATTATCTCCTGATGGCACAAAACAGATGTCGTGGCTGTCCGGCTTATTGGCAACGTAGAGGCCGCGGGCTTTAGCTTCTTTGCGAACGTCGACCTTTGTCGTATCCCCCAGTGGAAACATGGCGCCGGCAATTTGTTCGATAGTTAAAACAGATAGAACGTAAGACTGATCCTTTGAATCATCGATTGCGCGGTGCAGAGTCTTGCCCATCGATCCTTCGCGAGTAATCGCGTAATGCCCTGTAACCACACCGTCAAAACCCATTGCTCTCGCGCGATCAAGAACAGCGGCAAACTTAATCTTCTCATTGCATCGAAGGCAGGGATTTGGAGTGCGCCCTGCCGCGTATTCGGCGATGAAATTCTCGACAACACCTTCATGGAATTCTTCTGCCATGTCCCAGATGTAAAAAGGAATCCCGATCACATCGGCTGCGCGGCGGGCATCATGTGAATCCTCGATCGTGCAACACCCGCGTGCACCCGATCGGTACTTCTGTGGATTCGAGGAAAGAGCGAGGTGAACTCCGATGACATCATGGCCGGCTTCGTGAGCACGCGCCGCTGCAACTGCAGAATCCACTCCGCCGCTCATTGCCGCAATGAGTTTCATCGCAAGTTCGCCATTCTCGCTCGCGCGACGACGGAGGTAAGCACGCGAGGTGCCTCATGAACATCGGACTCGGTAGTGGTGGCGCCAAGAGAGAATCGGATCGATGAGCGCGCGGTTACATCTGTGTGGCCCATTGCAAGGAGCACATGGCTTGGTCGTTGAACGCCGGCGCTGCATGCCGAACCGGTGGAGCAGGCAATACCCTCGTTATCCAGTAGCAATTGCAAAGTGTCGCTCTCAGTCCCAGGAATAGTGATGTTGACGATTCCTGGCAATCGTTCGACCTCACTACCATTTACATAGGAGTCAGGCACGCATTCCAATATTCCGTCTTCTAGCTTGTCGCGAAGACTTTGAATTCGCGTATTGCGATCTGAAAAATCCAGAGATGAATCACTAACAGCAGCCGCAAAAGCCAAAATGGCTGGGGCATTAAATGTCCCGCTGCGGATATCTCGCTCCTGCCCTCCGCCATGGAGCAATGCTGGAACGTCGAGTCCTTTCCGTAGGACAAGGGCGCCAACACCGATGGGTCCGCCCATCTTGTGCGCGCTAAGACTCATCGCCGTCAGACCAAGACTGTTAAAAGAAAGTGGAATCTTTCCAAAACTCTGCACGGCGTCACTATGAACAGGAATTGAAGCAGGTCGTGCCAGTTCAACAACTTTCTCTATCGGCTGAATAACACCGGTTTCATTGTTTGAACTCATGATTGAAATGACAGCGATCTCATCTGCCCGCCGTGAGATCAAATCCTCGAGTTCGCCCAAAAGGACCACTCCGTGGCGATCCACTCCTATCTCGATTACCTCCGCGCCTTCATGCACTTTGAGCCACTGCGCCGAATCCAAAATAGCGTGATGCTCAATGGCCGATACAACCACCACGTTTCGACCAACTCCTTGGCCTTTCCAATAGAAACCTTTTACTGCAGTGTTGTCAGCCTCTGTGCCACTGGCCGTAAAAATAATTTCACTGGGGTGGCAGTCAACGGCTACCGCGATTGATTCGCGAGCACCTTCAAGGTCTTTTCGGACTTCTCTGCCGAATGCGTGCAAACTCGATGGATTTCCCAAGCGCGCCATTGGTCTGTCATGACCTCAATTGCAGCAGGCACCATTGGCGTGGTTGCGGCATGATCAAGGTAGACGGACATGCGCCCAAGTCTAGGACTTGTGCGCTCTTACTCCTTCGCTGGCCTGAGGCAGGACCGTGAAGAGATCGCCAACGACGCCAAAATCAGCCAATTCGAAGATAGGCGCGTCAGGATCTTTATTGATAACCACGATGGTCTTGCTCGTCTGCATCCCCGCACGATGCTGAATGGCACCTGAGATACCGCAGGCAACATAGAGCTGTGGGCTGACCGTTTTTCCGGTCTGACCCACTTGATACGAATGCGGGTACCAACCTGCATCGGTGGCTGCGCGAGATGCGCCAACTGCGGCGCCCAACAAATCGGCAAAAGTTTCGACCGGTGAGAAGTCGCCGTTTGTTCCGCGTCCACCGGAGACGATGATTTGAGCTTCGGTAAGTTCGGGTCGACCTTCAGCAACTGGCGGTTGACGTGTAATTACCTCGGCATGTTTGGCGCGTTCTGAAACAACCGTGGGCACATTGATTATTTCAGGAGAACTCGTCGTCGCATCAGGTGTTACCGAATTGGAACGTAGTGTGATGATGGAACTTCCATGCGAAACCCGTGAATGAACACTGGTGGAACCACCGAAAATAATCTGCGTTGCAACAAGTTCGGCCGTCACATCGACTGCGTCCGTAATCAAACCCGAATCAGTCAGAACGGCAACGCAACCTGCCAATTCTTTTCCGAATGCGCTGGTTGTAATCAGTAGCGCTGCAGGTTTGTGTTCAGAAAGAACATGGGCAATGGCTTCGGCTGAAGCGGAAACACCGTAACGATCAAAATCTTCGCTCTCCATCACGAGAACTTTTGAAATCGTGCCGTTGACAACCTGAGATGCGAGCGCGGGGCCTTTGCCGGGAGCGGCTAAAACGATGGCAGTGACATCACCAATTCGTGCGCCGTACGTCGCCAACTCCGATGTGGTCCGCGCAATCTTGTCGCCGACGAAATCCGCGAGAATAAATACTTCGCTCATATTATTTTCTTCTCTATTAGGAAGTTGACGAGTGCTGTACCGCCGTTGCCATCATCGACGATTTTTATTCCTGCGGCTCTTGGTGGACGCAATGTGGAGTCATCAACGACGCTCCAGGCGCCTGCAGTTCCGACAAGTGCTGGTTCGATTCCGACCGCGGAGAGATCTTTGATTTCAACTGGCTTCTTCTTGGCGGCCATGATCCCTTTGAACGATGGATAGCGCGGCTCGTTGATCTTCTCGACGACGCTGATGACGGCTGGGAAATTCGCTTTCATCGTGTCGACGCCCGCTTCGGTAACTCGAGTAATCGTCACTTCCTTAGAATCGGGAACAACGGCAACAGAGCCCGCGAAAGTGAGCTGAGCCCAGCCGAGGCGCTGCGCGATCATCGCCGGAACGACGCTCATGCGGGCATCGGTGGACTCGGTGCCGCAGAGAACCAAGTCGAATTGCCCGCCCTCAATAATCTTGGCAAGCACCTTCGAGGTAGCGAGCGCATCTGACCCAGCAAGGGCCGCATCAGTGACGATAATTGCCCCGTCGGCCCCCATCGAAAGCGCTTTACGCACGGCATCAGTCGTGCGTTCAGGTCCCATAGAAATCACCGTGACGCTGTTGGCACCGCCTTCACCGTTGCCGCCATGGGCCTCAACGATGCGAAGGGCTTCCTCGACTGCGTACTCGTCGAGGTCGTTGAGAACCGCATCAACTCCTTGGCGATCTAGCACTCCGCCGTTCATTTTCTTCTCGGCCCAAGAATCCGGCACCTGTTTTACGCAGACTGCGATCTTCATGAGTCGATGTTACTGGTCAGTAGGATTTGAGACAATAAACTCCCCTTTACGTTGGTGCCCATCAAGGAAAGAAGGATACGTGTTACCTGCCGATCCTCGTTTCCTTGGAGCAACTCTTACACATGACGGCGCGAACTTCGCACTCTGGGCCCAAGCCGCCGACGCCGTTGAACTCTGTCTATTCAACGAGATCAATGGCCACTTCGTGGAAACACGGTTCGCCCTTGCACATAGAACTGGACCCATCTGGCACGGCTACCTTTCTGGAGTTCGCGAAGGTCAACGCTACGGCTATCGAGTCTATGGCCCGTGGAACCCGGCGCAAGGTCTCCGATTTAATGCCGCAAAATTACTGATTGATCC
>JAHEXJ010000038.1:8907-15248 GCA_023252155.1 Actinomycetes bacterium
CCATCTGGCACGGCTACCTTTCTGGAGTTCGCGAAGGTCAACGCTACGGCTATCGAGTCTATGGCCCGTGGAACCCGGCGCAAGGTCTCCGATTTAATGCCGCAAAATTACTGATTGATCCTTACGCGCACCATCTCGAGGGAAGCGTTCAGTATGTTCCAGAAATTTACGG
Source organism: Actinomycetes bacterium (assembly GCA_023252155.1). Classification (GTDB taxonomy): domain Bacteria; phylum Actinomycetota; class Actinomycetes; order Nanopelagicales; family Nanopelagicaceae; genus QYPT01. Next base: position 9,080 of record JAHEXJ010000038.1, read on the forward strand.
CTACGTCAGCAGCGACGGTTTGGGCAACGGCGACATCAACATCCGCGATGATCGAGACAGCGCCGGAAAGATTCCTTATTCGGTTGTCACAAATCACGCCCGGAGACACATAGAAAGACTTCACACCCCTTGGCCAAAGACGATTATCTACGAAGCCCATGTTCAGGGACTGACAGCACTGAATTCTGAAATCGATCCGCACGAGCGCGGCACTTACCGCGCACTTGGGCATCCGTCCACGATTGCGCACTTGAAGAAAATCGGCGTGACAGCCCTTGAATTACTTCCGATCCACCATTCAATAACTGAACCTGCCGTCTGGCATCGAGGTCGGCGCAACTACTGGAGTTACAACCCGATCGCATTTACTGCTCTCAATGTCGAATACGCGGCCTCGCAGGATCCGATATCTGAACTTCAGTGGTCAGTCGATAGATTGCACGAGGCCGGTATCGAAGTGATTCTAGATGTCGTGTACAACCACACCGGTGAAGGCGGATTAGGCGGGCCGACACTCTCGTTCCGCGGGATCGATAACAAAGCCTGGTACCGCCATCAAAGCGACGCCGAATTTATCGACGTTACCGGCTGCGGAAACACCATCAATGCCAGCCAGCCACCTATTACTCGCCACATTATCGATTCTCTGCGTTGGTGGTGCGAAGTTGTTGGCGTCGACGGATTCAGATTCGATTTAGCGACTGCGCTCTATGCCGATCATTCGGCTGAGGATTCCTCATTGTTCACAGCGATTGCAGCCGACCCTGTATTGCGAGACCTGAAATTGATTTCTGAACCGTGGGATGTGACTCGGTATAGCCTCGGCGATTTTGCTTACCCGTGGCGAGAGTGGAACGACCACTATCGCGACTCAGTGCGCCAGTTCTGGCTTGGCGATTTAGCACGCGGCTTCGGCGAAGGAGTTGCCGATATCGCATCTCGCATCAGTGGATCCAGCGACATTTTCTACTACCGCGGTCCTACTTCTTCAATCAATTTCATCACCGCCCACGATGGATTCACCCTCAACGACTTGGTCTCGTACGAAAATAAACATAACGAGCCCAATGGCGAAGAGAACCGAGACGGTTCATCCACAAACCGATCATGGAATGCTGGCGTCGAAGGTCCAACGGATGATGTAAAGATTTTGAACACCAGAAAATCCCTTAAGAAATCTCTGCTCGCAACACTTATTCTGTCCAGCGGCGTGCCGATGCTTTCGATGGGCGATGAAGTAAGCCGCACTCAAAACGGTTCAAACAATGCCTACACGCAACCCCTTGACGAAAAAGATGACCTTGGCGTGAATCTCAAATGGGATCTTGAAGCCGAAGAAGAAGACATCCTGAATTCGGTTGTCGAGCTCACTAATATTCGCGCTTCCTACCTTGCCGAAATCTCATCCGAATTCTTCTCGGGCACACTTGATCTTGGTACAAAAAGGAAAGATCTCGCCTGGTTTAGCCTCAGCGGCCGGGAAATGACAGATTCACATTGGCACGATGGCGATAAGCGAAGCATCACAGTATTTATTGAGGCGAGTTTCAACCGCGGTCTAGTCCTTCTGCTCAACTCCTCGCAAGAAGAAACCATGTTCACGTTGCCAGATGCGACATGGGGTCAAACATTCCGATGCATTTTCGATGCCTCGCAAGAATCCAGCACATATCAACCAGTGATTGCGACGCCTTCTGCTCGCGTCGCCGTCGCCCCGCATTGCGTCCAGGTCTGGCTCGTTTCAGGCTCAGTGATCATCTAAAACACGCGGATACTCGTAAGTAGTGCCAGTAGCGCCCTAAAATCTAGCCCGTGCTTGCAATCATCGCCCCCGGGCAAGGTTCACAGACTCCGGGCTTTCTGAGTCCCTGGTTGGAAGATCAGCGACTACGCGAGCCCCTGGAACTCTGGTCTGATGCGATCGGCCTCAACCTCGTGCACCTTGGCACGGAAGCCGGCGCTGAAGAGATTCGTGCGACAGCAAATGCCCAACCTCTCATCGTTGGTGCCGGGCTCATCGGAATGAAGTCCCTCGGGATCGTTAATTTTTCTGTTACAGCAGGGCACTCAGTCGGAGAAATAACTGCAGCGGCAATTGCCGGGGTTCTTTCCAACCATGATGCGATGACGTTGGTTCGCGAGCGCGGACTGGCCATGGCTGTGGCCGCTGCTCAATCACCGACTGGAATGTCGGCAGTTCTTGGCGGCGAGCGGGATAACGTCCTTGCGGTAATTGCCTCCCTTGGTCTTGTCGCAGCAAATGACAACGGTGCTGGCCAAATTGTCGCCGCTGGAGATTTGGACGCACTTGCAAAACTCGGTGAGAATCCTCCAACAGGGGCGCGAGTCCGCTCCCTTGCCGTCGCTGGCGCATTTCACACACCAGTCATGCAACCCGCAATCGGGCATTTGCGCGAATACGCGGCCAAACTTGAGGTTAACGATCCTTCCGTTTCGATCATTTCCAACCGTGATGGCGAGCAAGTCGCCTTCGGGATCGCAGTTTTAGATCGCATCGTCAATCAAATTGCCAATCCCGTGCGATGGGATCTTTGCATGCAGAAACTGGGCGACATGGGTGTCACCGCCGTTCTCGAATTACCACCAGCTGGAACCCTGGTCGGGCTTATCAAACGTGCCCTGCCTGATGTTGAAACTCTTGCACTCAAGACACCAGACGACTTAGACGCGGCGAAAGACCTCATTGCCCGCCATAGCGAAAGCGTGCACTCATGATCAAAGTTCGTGAAGGATCTAACAGCCGAATGCTCAGCGTCGGGGCATACCAACCTTCGCGCATCGTGCCCAACTCTGAAATCGTCGACAAGATCGATTCGAGCGATGAATGGATTCGACAACGCACGGGCATCGAAACCCGACGCTTTGCCGATGCCGATGAGAGCGTTCTTGATATGGCCGAAGCCGCATGCAGGCAGGCGATTTCACGGTCAGGGATCGCGGTCGAAGATATCGACACCGTGATTTTGGCTTCGATTACTTACCCCTTCCAGGCACCGAGTGCTGCAACGGCACTAATTGCGCGCCTCGGAAATCCAAAAGCTGCAGCCTTTGACATCAATGCCGCATGCGCGGGATTTTGCTACGGGGTCGGAATGGCCAATGACTTCATCCGGGCCGGTTCCTCGAAGTACGTGCTCGTCGTCGGAGTAGAAAAACTTTCCGATTTTCTTGATCCATATGACCGAGGCACCGCCTTTATTTTTGCTGATGGTGCCGGAGCGACGGTTATCGGACCTTCGGATGAACCCGGAATAAGTCCAACCATCTGGGGCGCGGACGCCGATTCTCGCGACGCAATCTTGATGGAACCCACCTGGCTTGCCTTCAAACACGGAGCGCCAGATGGAATTTGGCCAAACATTTCACAACAGGGACAGACAGTATTTCGATGGGCGGTCTTCTCCATGAGCAAAGCGGGGATCCGGATTATGGAGGCCGCAGGAATCACTCCTGATCAACTCGGCGCCTTCATCCCGCATCAAGCAAACGTGCGAATTATCGACTCAATGGCCCGCGAGATGAAACTGCCAGAAAGCGTGGTGATCGCCGACAATATCCGCACCTCAGGCAACACGTCTGCTGCCTCCGTCCCGATCGCCATGAGCGCTTTGCTCGAGGAACATCCAGAACTGCACGGCCAATTGGCGTTACTGATCGGTTATGGCGCAGGATTGGTCTATGCAGGGCAGGTAGTGCAACTACCGCCTAAGTGGTAAGTCAGAAATCCATTCGGAGAAATCAAGACAACTAAGAACTACTAAGAGAGATAGGTACGGAAATATGGCACTGTCACAAGCAGAAGTACTCGCAGGCATCAAGGAGATCGTTGAGGAAGTTGCCGGCATTCCTGCCGCTTCGATTGAAATGGAAAAGAATTTCACAGACGACCTCGATGTCGATTCATTGAGCATGGTTGAAGTTGTTGTCGCTGCGGAAGAGCGCTTCGGCGTCAAGATTCCAGATGACCAGGTTTCCGCACTCGCAACCGTCGGAGATGCAGTTAATTTCATCGTTAAGGTCTCGGCCTAAACCAAAGGACTTGTTATGTCGCGTCGCGTTGTAGTTACTGGGCTTGGAGCCACCACCCCCGTGGGTGGGGATGTCGCAACTTCTTGGTCGGCACTTTTGGCCGGCAAGAGCGGAGTTCGCACCCTTACAGAGGAATGGGCGGCCACCATTCCAGTAACCATCGCTGGGCGAGTCGCAGTTGATCCGAGTGAAGTCATGGAGCGCGTCGAGATGCGCCGCCTGGATCGCTCTGAACAATTCGCGCTGATCGCCGCGCGCGAGGCATGGAACGACGCGGGCTCCCCTGACGTTGATCTCGACCGTCTTGGAGTAGTTATCGCCTCTGGAATCGGCGGAGTAACAACTCTGCTCGATCAGTACGACATCTTGAAAACGAAGGGCGCACGTTTCGTCAGTCCTCATACGGTGCCCATGCTGATGCCAAATGGTCCAGCAGCAAACGTCGGACTCGAGCTCAAAGCACGAGCCGGTGTTCACACTCCGGTAAGTGCATGCGCCTCCGGCGCTGAAGCAATCGGCTATGCGATGGAGATGATCCGTTCAAACCGCGCAGAAATAATCGTTGCAGGTGGAGTCGAAGCAGCAGTTCATGCTTTGCCAATGGCTGCCTTTGCATCGATGAAGGCGCTATCAATGCGCAACGATGAACCAGCTCGGGCATCGCGTCCATACGACAAAGACCGGGATGGCTTCGTCCTCGGCGAAGGCGGGGGCATGCTCGTCCTCGAAGAATTGGAACACGCGAAAGCCCGTGGAGCAAGGATTTACGCTGAACTCGCCGGCCAAGGATTGACGTCGGATGGTTATCACATTGCCGCGCCAGACCCAGATGGCAGTGGGGTGCAACGGGCGATTGCCTTTGCATTGCGCGATGCAGGACTGACAACTCGCGACATCGTTCATCTCAATGCGCACGCAACTTCGACTCCTGTCGGTGATATTGCCGAAGCCAACGCACTGCGTATGGCACTCGGTACCGATGTCGACCACGTCCTCGTTTCAGCTACCAAATCGATGACGGGGCACCTACTCGGAGGCGCTGGTGCAATCGAATCTGTATTTATCGTCAAGGCGTTGCAAGAACGCTTGGCTCCCCCAACCATCAATATCGACAACATGGATCCTGAGATCACGATCAATGTAGTTCGCGATAAGCCGCAAGCACTTCCTGCCGGCGATATCGCGGCCCTTAACGATTCATTCGGATTTGGTGGACACAACGTCGTCTTGGCATTTCGTTCCTACTAACTCACAAAGATGACAACAGTAGATCCACGCGATCCTGAAGTGCGCATGGCCCGTTTGGCCGATGCGGATTCTCTTACTCTCATTACGCCACGCGATAAATCTGGGATGTTGGCGGCCACCGCGAAAGTCGGCGGGAACGCTGTCATTATTTTTGCATCCGATGCAACCATCCAAGGTGGTGCACTCGGAATCGAAGGTGCTCGGGTAATTGTCGCGGCTTACAACGCCGCCCTTGCCGCCCGAATTCCGATTATCGGTATCTGGCATTCAGGAGGCGCCAGACTTCGCGACGGCGTGCTTTCGCTTAATGCCTTCGGAGAAGTTTTCCAATCCATCATTACTGCAAGTGGAAAAATCCCGCAGCTTTCATTGGTTCTTGGACCAACTGCAGGTGGCGGCGCTTACGGCCCAGCACTCACCGACGTTGTTGTCTTGGCGCCAGAGGGTCGCATATTTGTAACCGGCCCCGACGTTGTTAAGAGCGTGACCGGCGAGAGCATCGATATGGCAAAACTCGGCGGACCCGACGCGCACCGTCGCAATAGCGGGGTTGCACACGTAATCGCGCATACCGAGGACGAAGCATTCGAGGAGATCCGAAACCTCACCACGCTTTTTGCAAACCAGGGCGAAATCACCCTTCCGTTAGCCGACCTCGATCTCGCACCACTTGTGCCGCCGTCAAACAAGCGAACTTACGACGTGCATCCGCTGGTGGATGCGCTATTTGATGCCGATCGCGAGCAACTCGAGCTACTTCCCATGTGGGCTCCGAATATCGTCACAACGCTGGGTCGAATCGGCGGTCGCACCGTAGGAATTGTCGCGAGCAATCCTGGACATCTTGGAGCGGCACTGGACTCATCCGCTG
>JAHEXJ010000071.1 GCA_023252155.1 Actinomycetes bacterium
GAAATTCCTAAAGTCAGAGCGCAGGCATTGGAGGCCCGCTCGTACGCTCAATGGTTTCCCATGGCACGAAAAGATGAAGCTGAAGATCTTTATGAACGCGGCATCGCCCTGGAACATACCGTTGTCCAGGTTCGAACTATTTCGCGAACACTTTTTGACATGTCCCTCGATGGAGATCTGCCCAACAATCTCACCGAGAAGATTGCCTACGCTCTCTCCTGCGCGAGCCTTGCAATTAATCTAGAAAGTAAATCCCTCATGGGAAATCACAAACGCTTGCCAGGTGTTTCGATTACGGGCGACCTTCGAATAGCTCTCGCATCCCTAGCCGAAGAGTTCATTGACGGTGGACGAAAGATCAAAGTCGGGCAGTTCATTAGGGGCCTCTCGTTGGTTACCAATTTTGAAAGAATTGCCGATTCGATTGATCTTGACTCGCCGGCAATTACTGAAATCCTGCCAGAAGAAGCGCTGGGTATTCAGCTCTTAGAAGTCTCACCACTCGAACAAGGTAGGAGACTCGGAAACAAATTTGTTGCCATCGTGCCCAAGAAAGTACGCAAACGTTTCAAACAGTAGTTAGGAAACTCGGAAACATCGCGCGCATTTCTTCTTCAGTATTATCAGGAGTTACCACCCACTGTTTGAATTCACCAGAATTGAAGGTAATTACGTAGCAAGGACGCTTTCTGTATACAGCGACGAAATTTTTCCCTCGAAGATAGCGCCACGTTCCAAGAGCCATCACCCACGGCAATCCAGTGCCAGGTGCTCGAACACCTCGGATCACCTTTCTGGTCCACGTCTTATTCACTTTACGCACTGAAATGATTTCGCTGAATTTTGCTTGAGGTGACGCGTGAAGTCCAAAAAACTTTTCTTTGGGAGTCAGCGCGAAAATCACGTAACTTCCGAACCGTTCAATGTGCGCCATGGACTCATCCTCCTTTGACTAATTTACACAGGGAATTTTGCCTCCTTGCACGGGCACGCCGTTGGCAGTCTGGGCGTAATTAGCCACCGTTGGCGATGGAGAAGGGCTGGCGATCGAAGACGGTGTTGCGGTGGCCGAAGGAGTTGGTGTGATCTTCGGCGGATAAAAGAGTGCATGAACAAAAGCTTTGACCTTCACTGGGTCGATCAAATTGACGCTCTGGCCGTTTCTGCTTGCAAAACCTTCGATCGGAAGTGTGTAAAAGGTGATGTGTCCACCCGTGAGACTTTTTGCTTGAGGCAGGAAGCCCAAGATGTCCCATTGGCTATCAATGACGACGTCTTTCTTGGCAACGTTCAACAGCGTTTGGATCTTTCCAAGATCACCGAAAATTCCTTCGCTTCGAAGCTTCGTGATCACGCCAGTGATAAAGGCCTGCTGGCGATGAGTCCTGTCCAAATCGCCCTCGGGAAGGCCATGTCGCTGTCTCACGAATTTGAGAGCATCTGCGCCAGTAATGGTCTGCAATCCGGCTGGAAATACGGCACCGGAATACTGCGAATCATTTACTGCATTCTTCAAGCAGACCTGGACTCCGCCAAGGGCGGTTGCTAAATCATAGAAACCGACGAGATTTACTTCGGCGAAATGATCGATCGGAACTCCCAGCAGGTTGTGAATCGTTTGGATCGTTGCCTCGCGCCCGACTTCGCGACTCTGAAATTCTCGTTGCGGGTTTGGAATCCCCTGCTTAACAAGGGCGGTCTCTGCGTAGTACTTTGCATAGCCGTACGCTTCTTTGATCTTCTTCATCCCTTGTCCTGGGACGTCGACGTAATCATCGCGTGGAATCGAGATAGCAACTGCTCTTCCGCCATTAGCGGGTATGTGAATCAAAATCATCGTGTTGGTGTTGTACCCGCCAACTTCGCTCGTGCTCCCGACATGGAGGAGGTCCAACAATTTTCGAGGCAGATCCGTGCCGTCATTTGCCCGCCGACTATCAAGACCCAACAACAAAATGTTTGTGTCTCCATTGAGGGATTGCGGAGAACCTTTCAGCGCATGAGACCGAGGAATGGCCTTGCCTGCTGTATGGGCGATGTAAAAAGCACCAGCCGCAGCGATTGCGACGAGAACGGAGAGCGTAATCGCGATCCGTCTCATCCACTTCTTCACTGGGAAACCTTAGTGATACCAACCTTTCCAAAAGTGCCAAAAATGGTGAGAATTCGCTGAAAATACTAAGGACCAGTCCGAGTCCCGCAGCGGCCGCCACGGGACTTCGGCTATGTGGTCTTAGTCGTCAGATCCTCCGATAGAGGCACTGGTGGAAGCGCCTGAATCATCCTCTGAGTCATCTCCAGATGTACTTCCGAGCGAACTTCCATCTGCTTCATCACCGGATCCAACGCCAGAAATGGATGGGGCCTTGATTGAGGAGGGAAGAACGGCCGGCGGAATTACCGACGCTGACTGTGAAATGTGGGAAATCTTGGCATGTGTCTCATCGGCATTCGCCGAGGACGTCATTACTGCTGCGGAAATTCCCATGCCCAGAACGAGAATCGCACCCGCTGAAACAAACTTGGACGTTGTCGAAAGCTTTTCCATGTTAACTCCACTCTTTATTCTTCTTCTAGGGGTGATTCCCCTTTCAAGAAAAACTTAAAGCAGAGGCATGAATAACTGATGAGTGGGTACTGGGAATACGGTTTGAAAAGTTAGGAAATTTTTTGGATCTGATTGTGCAGGAGCGAGAGCCCCAACGCCTGATCAATTCCTGGATCAAAAATCTCTAACTGGATATCCTTGCCCTTGATTCCCATGTAGACATTCGTTGGACGCGTCTTGACGTAAAAAACTGCGTTGCCATCGACATTTGTAAATCCGACATTTCCAACCACGCCTCCCGCACTTTGCGTGATGAGAAATGCATTTTTCTGCTCGTAAGTTGCAACCACTCGATACGAAGTGGTCCTGTCAGTTAATCCCTGCCCGTTGGGCAAATATCTAACAAAAATGGAAGTGGGATTTACTATTAAGGCATATTTCGCGCCTTCGGTTGGGCCAGCCCAGTAAACGGTCAAATGATTTGCCAAGACTACCGAGCGCAATTCGCCAGCCGACATTGCCACTTTGCCCGCCAACTTTTGCGCATCGCCGCCCTTGGTGAAATGTGAAACGAGGAAATATGCGGCTGCACCCACAATGATTATTGCTAGAAACGAGATTGACAAACGCTTAATGCGCCTGTTTGGCCTGTGCGACATCAGGTTGACGAAGGGGGCGGCTTCAGACTCATACGTCTCTGAATAGACCCGCTCGTCATCACTTGGTATGTACACCTCGGTATGGTCATCGTCCCTGCCTTGGTTCACGGTCACGCACCCTCCTCATCCGATGGGCTTGCTTCTGGTTGCTACGACTATGAAATTGGAACAATCTGGTTTTGCTTAAGTGCAAGCCCAAGGGCTGCTCCGTCCACAGGATCATAAACCTCGACTTGAATATCTTTGCCCTTTATTCCAACGTAGACATTTGTTTGGCGGGCAAAGGCGTAGAAAACCGAATTGCCATCGGGGCTCGTCATCCCAATATTGCCCGCGACGGACCCGGTGTACTTACCGACCGCGAACGCATTCTTCTGCACGTAGGTGCCGACTGTTCTAAACGGAGTGGCGTTGTCATTGATACCAACCCCGCCTGGCAAATACTTCAGGTAAATCAAATTTGGATTGGTTGCGATCAACGAATATTTCGCACCTGCCATTGGGCCCGCCCAATAAACGGTCAGATGGTTTGCGGCGACAACATCGTGGAGATCCTGCTCGGAAAGAGCTACCTTGCCTTGAATTTTCGCGAGATCGGTGGTGTTGGTTTTGTTATGAAAAAACAGAAAATAAGCACCGACGCCGATCGCAATTATCAATAGAAGGACGAACCACAAGCGACCAGCCTTCTTCGTGGGCTGGGTGGCGGAAGTCATTACTTCGGACCCATCCTCAGGAATTGACGCCTCGACATGAGGAGTCGTTTGTGAACCGTCTGAACGATGGTCGCCTGCAAATGATCCATGTTCTGAAGTTGATTCCACTACCTTCACGCGCCTTCCTAAGGTGTTGCTAAATAAATTTATCCGATTGTACTGGCGCCAGCCCGAAAACGCATCGATTGCGGCCCGTTTAAAGGCGCCAGTTACCCAGAGAAGATCACCACATCATACGAAGCAATACCATCAGTTTCCTTCATGACTTTGAAATATTCTTCTAAGATTTATTGAGTCATCCCTTTAGTTATTCGCGCCATCAACTAAATCATCTGAAAGTCATTGCATCACGCGATCTCAAGCTGATCTCTACAGCGGTGGCATAGCGACGTAGTCGACCACCAATGTCGAGGCTGTCGTGGCAAGAACCGCGCCGCCATTTGCGTTAATGAACTCGAAAGTGAATCCCCCGGTAGTTTGACTTACAATTGCAATTATCGCCTGGACACTGGTGGTGGAAGGTACGCCTGGATTTTGAGCGCCATGTAGTGAAACGGAGATCGCATTTGTCGCGGTACTCATGGCGCTCGAGTACGTTACGGTATAAGTGTTCGAGCCTGACTTGGTGCCCGTCGTTACACCCGAACCAGCTCGATAGGTGGAGAACGAAGGACCTGTCGGACCAGTGGCACCGGTTGGCCCGGTCGAGCCGGTCGGTCCCTGAATACCTTGAGTGCCGGTGTTTCCCGTGGCACCGGTAGCTCCCGTAGCGCCGACATTTCCGGATATGGAAATCGTCCATGCAGCCAGTGTTCCCGAGCCGCCAACTGTGTCTACGTTGACCGTAATACTGGTATTTGTCGTTAAGGCAGTAATGACGCCTTCCATGTAGTTCGAAGACGACCCCGTGTTTACAACTCGGACTCTATCCCCAATTACATAGGCACCCGTGCTTGCGACAGTGAATGCCTTAGATCCAGTCCCGATGGTGGTACTGGTCGTAGAAGTTGTACCGCTATATCCGACTCCCGTGGCGCCAGTAGCACCGGTTGCACCCGTGGCACCGGTTGGTCCAGTAGTTCCGGTTGGGCCAGTTAATCCGGTCGGACCCGTCGCACCCGTAGCACCGGTGGCACCTGTTGGTCCGGTTGAGCCGGTCGGTCCTTGAATACCTTGAGAGCC
>JAHEXJ010000039.1 GCA_023252155.1 Actinomycetes bacterium
TTTTGGATCCAACTCACTCAAGTGCTGCGTTAGAAAGGCCGGTTTTACGGTGACACCCTTAATCAATTTTCCTGCGGCGACTTTTACCTCGCCCACCAACGTGCGTAGAAGGGTCGTCTTCCCCGCTCCATTGATGCCGACAATTCCAATTCGATCTCCTGGTCCGACGTTCCAATAGACATCATCAAGAATTTCTTTATCTCCCGCGCAGATACGGGCATGATGCAACTCGTACACAGTGTTGCCCAGTCTATTTCTGGCAAATCGCAGCAGCTCCGTTCCATCTCGCGGAGGCGGCTCGGAAGCGATGAGTTCATTTGCCGCGTCAACTCGGAATTTCGGTTTCGATGTGCGAGCAGGAGCGCCTCTTCGAAGCCATGCCAATTCTTTTCGAATCAGCATGTTTCTTCTTCCTTCAAGTACTGATGATTGCCTTAAGCGCTCGGCCTTGGACAGCACGTAAGCCGAGTAGCCGCCGTCGTATTCTTCGACCGCCCCATTGACGACTTCCCACGTACGATCTGTGACAGCGTCCAGGAACCAGCGATCATGGGTAATAACTGCAACTGCGAGTTCGCGTCTTTGATTGAGGTAACGCGAGAGCCATGCAACACCTTCAACGTCCAAATGGTTTGTAGGCTCATCTAAAAGCAGTAGATCCACATCAGAGACAAGCAATTTCGCTAAGCCAACCCGACGTCGTTCACCGCCCGAAAGTGCACTGAATTTACGATTGAAAAATTCATCCGAGTGGCCGCCAAAAAGACCATCGAAGATTTCCCGAATTTTTGGCTCGCGTGCCCATTCATGTTTTTCCTTATTGCCAAGGACGACGTCACCAACTGTGGCTGACGGATCGGCAACATCTACCTGCGAGAGCAACCCAACTCGGATGTCGTTTGTACGAGTGACTCTGCCCTTATCCGGCGGCTCGATCGCGGCCATGACTCGAAGCAGAGTGCTCTTACCGGAGCCATTTCGACCGACAATTCCGATTCGATCTCCCTCTGAAATTCCAAGGGAAACGTTGTCGAGTAACGGTCGAATGTCAAAGGACTTCGAGACTCCTTCGAGATTCACCAAATTGCGCGCCATGAGACAGGAGTCTAACTAGCCAAGCGATGTTGTCCCTAAAGTGCTCGGCCAACCACGTGGTATCGGACTCCGCTCCAATTTTCTTCCTTCGTCACGCCACGTCCATCCAAAATCGTTTTCACTCCTGGCAGATCCTTAGGCGTCATATCTCGATATTGAGCATGATCTGCCTGCACTATCGCAGCATCAACAGATTCTCCAAAGTGATACGGGGCAAACCCATAATGGATTAGCTCATCATCGGTATACATCGGATCATGTACCGAAACATTCGCTCCAAGCTCCTCCAGCGCGAGAACTGTTGGAAATACGCCAGAAAAAGCTGTTTCTTTAACGCCTCCGCGGTACGCCGCTCCTAGTACGACAACTCGAACACCCTTGAGGTCCCCGTGTATTTTCGCCAAAGTACCTACGACATGTTTTGGCATTGCAGCGTTGGCGCTGCGGGCCGCGCTAACCACGGTCGCCGCCGGGTCGTTCCATAAATAGAAGCGAGGATAAATGGGAATGCAATGACCACCGACTGCAATTCCTGGTCTATGAATGTGCGAGAAAGGTTGAGAATTTGATGCGTCAATGACTTTCTGAACATCGATGCCATGGGATTCAGAAAAGAGTGCGAACTGATTTGCAAGAGCAATGTTCACATCCCGATAGGTAGTTTCGGCTAGTTTTGCGAGCTCGGAGGCCTCCGAACTTCCTAAATCCCATACTCCATTAGCCTGAGGCAAATCTGGACGATCATCGAAATCTAGAACGTCCTCGTAAAATTTAACTCCTCGAGCCCCGCTCTCGTCGTTTATGCCGCCCACTAGCTTGGGGTACTTTCGCAAATCCGCAAAGACACGTCCAGTAAATACACGCTCGGGCGAGAAAACTAAATGGAAGTCGACTCCCGCTTTCAACCCCGAAAGTTTCTCAAGAGCCGGTGCAAATCGATTTCGAGTTGTTCCTACTGGCAATGTGGTTTCGTATGAAACCAGTGTGCCAGGCTTAAGTCCTTTCCCAATCGACTCCGTGGCAGCGTCCATCCACCCAAAATCGGGTACGCCTTCGTTATCAACAAACAGTGGTACTACAACGACAACCGCATCGCTTTCCGCAACAGCAGATGTCGTATCAGTTGTCGCGCGAAGTGCGCCGCTTTTAACGACTTCGACAAGATACTCGCCAAGATGCGCCTCGCCGGGAAAAGGCTCAATACCAGCGTTTACTTGCTCGACCGTCTTTTCGATTACATCTGCACCAATTACCGAATGGCCCTTGCGAGCAAACTGAACTGCAAGTGGCAAGCCGATTTTGCCGAGGGCGACAACGGTAATCTTCATTTATAAGTCCTTATCTATTACTGATTTTAGAAGCCAGATCGTCATGTACGGCTACAAGTTTATCGCCTTGGCGCTCCCATGAATATTCATCGAGCATGCCCTCAGTGATCGCCGCACTGTAGCCAGAGCGCTCGGCCGCGATCTTAATAAAGCACTCTGCAAGTTCGTCGGCCTGCCCCGCCGTAAAAACAAGGCCATTTCCCTGCAAAAGGACTTCCTCCGCCATGGTCTTAACATCGCTGACGATGATTGGAATATGAGCATGTAGATATTCAAAATATTTAGTGACGAGAGAAATTTCGTGATTGGGGTAGTGCAGGATCGGAATCACGCCGCTCGTCGCATCTGAACTAAAAGTTGATACGTACCATTCTGGAACATATGGGTGAACGTGAACGCGATCGGCTACTCCAAGTGCCTCAGCCTTTGCCTGGAGTTTTAGAACATAGGGCGATTCTGGATTTACTACCAGACCAATATGGTGCCCCTCGGCCCGTACTAATGCCCCGACCATCGCATCCAAGCCGCGCTGTGGTGCGGCCGCGCCAACATAAACATGCAATGGGACATCCGCTGCAAGACCAATCTTCGTGCGGATCGTCTTGAGCACGTCATCTATGGGAGGCTGAATTCGTCTAGGTGCATTAAGCACTACCGATGGGCGATGCTCCAGACTGTAATCACTCTCCAGCATCCCGGCGATGGTCTCTGACACGGTCATGACCCCATCAACTCGCTTGATGGAAGTACTCTCGAGAAGGGTCATAGCCGTCTGCCAGACGGGATGTTTACGATGAACGCCTTGCACATATTCGTGCGCATCGTAAAGCACCGCAATGGAGCGGCCTTGCATGGCCGCCCTTTTCTTGGCACGCATAGCCAAACCCAAGGTGTCGCAATCATTGGCATGAATGATGTCTGGACGAAGTTCGTCAATTACTTTACCGAAGGCAAGCTCAGTGTCCTTAAGCAGTGGCCACGACGCATACAAGAATTTCGGAGAAATTTTCAAAACGTATGGGCTTGCCCAACGCCAAAAAAGCCTGTCAGTAGTAAAGACTTTACAACCGTATCTAACGAAACGCTTTCCTCTAGGAAGATATCGATTGCTTAAATCGAGAATCCGATTGAAGGGAAACATGGGACTGACGCGTTTCTTTGCAGTCACACTTTCCACTGGTGCACGATGAATCGTGAATCCGCTCAATTCCTCTGACTTCGGAACCGCTCCAATAAGTCTTGCAAGGAGGGTCACTTTGTAACCGGCCGCCGCAAGGGATTCGGCGGACTTTAGAACTCGAGAGTCGCCCACCGCATTGTTCGTAACAATCGAAAGTATGTGAAGCGATTTCCGTTCTTCAGAATTCATAAACTTGAATTATCTTGGTGTCGAAATTGTCACAGTTGTATTGGTATTCGCACTCTCAATAATCGCCTCCGCGACCATTACGGTTGCCAGTCCCTGCTCCATAGTGACTATGTCAGACGGCTTACCAAGGACTGCGTCACGGAACTGTTCGTGCTCCATGCGCAACGGTTCGTGCTTTGCAATCGCGTAACGAATAACGTCACCTTCGCTAACACCGCGGAATTGTGCAATCTCATTCCAACCAGATGACACGGTCCCGTTCGCGTAAAAAGTGAGGTCAGCGGTGAGAGTATCCGCCACAAAAACTCCCTTTTCTCCGGTGAGGATGGTGACACGTTCCTTCAGCGGGCTAAGCCAGTTAACTAGATGATTTGTGATCGTGCCATCTTGCAAAGTCCCCACTACGGCAACGAGATCCTCATGAACACGCCCGGTGCGGAAAGCGGTGCGAGCCGAGACAGACGCGTACGGTTGTCCAGTTATCCAGGACGTTAGATCAATGTCATGCGTTGCCAGGTCTTTTACAACGCCGACATCTGCGATGCGTCCTGGAAAGGGGTTCTGACGTCGAGTGACCACTTGAAAAAGCGAACCTAACTGATCAAGCCTGCGACGCGCCTCTTGAAGCGAAGGGTTGTATCGCTCGATATGCCCGACTGCTCCGACCAAACCAGCGTCATCAAATGCTTTGGCCAACTCTTTCGATGTGAGCGTGTCATGAGAGAGTGGTTTCTCAACCATCGCGTGAATTCCGGCGGCCGCAAGTTGCTTGCCGATTTCCAGGTGATAGATAGTAGGTACAGCCACCATTGCGTAATCAATGCCCAAGGCAATGAGTTCCTCAACAGAAGCCACGACCGTTCGGCCTTGCGCCACACCCTGCGCATCACCTGCCGGATCAGACACTCCGACAAAATCCACACCGGGGAGCGAAGCGAGTACGCGGGCGTGGTGACGACCCATCATGCCAAGGCCGACGAGGCCGGCTCGCAAATTTTTCACGCGCTATACGCCCGCTGCTGCAATGGCATTAATGACCGAGACAATCTTTTCCAAATCACTTTCTGACAGAGTCGGATATACAGGAATAGAAAGGACTTCATTTGCTGCGCTGGTCGTATTCGGTAAGTCAAAAGTGTGGCCGAACGATGGCAAGCGGTGTACAGGAATGGGGTAGTAAACGCCATTACCGACTCCACGCTTTGTCATTTCAGCTCCGAAGGCATCGCGATCGTGTCCGACGACTCGAATTGTGTACTGGTGATAAACGTGAAAGGCGCCAGGAGCCACATAAGGAACAACTACGCCCTTTAGGTGCTCATCAAAGAACTTTGCATTTGCACGTCGCTGTTCTGTCCATTTGCTTAACTTGCGGAGTTGAACTCGCCCGATTGCGGCGTGAATGTCGGTCATTCGAGTGTTGAAGCCGACGATCTCATTTTCGTACCGCTTCTCCATGCCTTGATTGCGCAATAGTCGTGATTGGCGGGCAGTTTCATCGTTGGCCGTCGTGATCATTCCACCTTCGCCCGAAGTCATGTTCTTGGTCGGGTAGAAGGAGAAAACACCAGCATCACCGAATGCTCCGGCCGGAGTCCCATCAAGGCTGGCCATATGAGCCTGTGCTGCATCTTCCACGACAAGCAGATTGTGGCGACGTGCAATATCCATAATCTCTTTCATTGCCGCGGTCTGACCATACAGATGGACCGGTTGAATTGCCTTCGTTTTGGGAGTGATCGCAGCCTCTATCGCCTTCGGATCAATATTAAATGTTCGAGGATCAATGTCCACAAAAACCGGAGTCGCCCCGGTCAAAGCTACGGAATTCGCCGTCGCTGCGAAAGTAAAGGAGGGAACAATGACTTCATCTCCGGTATCCAAACCCAGTGCCTCAAGTGCCATGTGCAGACCCGAAGTTCCTGAATTGACCGCGATGCAATGTCTATTTCCAACGATTGCAGAGAATTCGCTCTCGAATGCGGCCACTTCTGGCCCCTGGGCCAGCATTCCAGATTGAAGTACTCGATCGACGGCTTCGCGCTCTTCGGCACCTATTAGGGGTTTGGCTGCTGGAATCATGCTCATTGATCTACTTCCGTGAGTGTGTTTGCGTCACGTTGGAGATAACGTGCGCCGGTTTTCGGACAACTAAATTTCCCAGCGCCCTCATCGGTCAAGGGTACGCCAGCCTTTCCAACCCAACGAATTCGCTTGGCAGGTACTCCTGCAACGAGAGCAAAGGCTGGCACATTCTTCGTCACTGTTGATCCAGCGGCAACTAGAGCCCATGAACCAATCTCGACAGGGGCGATGCAAACGCTCCCCGCACCGATGGATGCACCTTCACGAATGGTCACTCCCGTTGCTTCCCAATCACTTCCACTCTTTTGGCTGCCGTCAGGATTAACCGCGCGTGGATACTCATCGTTGGTCAGAATTACACCTGGACCAATGAATACCCCCGCTTCAAGAACGGCAGGCTCGTACACCAACGCGTAATTTTGAATCTTGCAATTGTCGCCAACCGACACACCATTTCCGACGTAGGCGCCCCGCCCAACAATTACGTTCTGGCCGAGGACGCAATCTTCTCTGACCTGTGCGTAATGCCAAATTGCGGAACCCTCGCCAATGCGAGCACTCGAAGCCACATCTGCTGTGGCATGAATTCGCGCTGAGGACATGGGCCAACCCTACCTTTTGGGCTGACCCAATTCGGCTACCGCCTTGGCGATGAGGTCGTAACGTGCACCACTGCGCCAGAATTCGACTTGCGCCTGCGCCCGATCTCGGACTTGCCTATATTTATCGGGGTTTTCTGCCCAAGAATTCAGGATTCCGGCGCTCTGCCCAGCGGTCAATTCGGTCGTGGTGAAATCCACTGTAGCTCCCGCCCGGGTCGACACAATAACTTCCCTTGGCCGCGGTAAATCCGTCGTAATTACTGGCAGACCACAAGCCAAATATTCACCAATTTTCGTTGGCCATGCTCGCTGAAATGCTGGAGTGTCTTCAAGCAGCGAGAGTCCAACCCATGCCCCGGATGCGAATTTCCATGAGTCAATCGGTTTAAGAGTGCCATGAAAACGCACCCGCGGTGATGCGGGAGAAAATTCTTTCCACGCGACAACTTTGGAAATATCTTCACTCGAAATTTTCCCTACGACATCCAATTCCCAATCTGGCGCGAGTTCGATGGTCCTTAGCATCGACCACAATCCTCGTGAACTGCGGACATCCCCGATATATATGGCTCGAGGTATCTGATCTGGATCATGGACGTCTGGAAGGAAGCGAACATCCGGCGCATTCGTCACAACAAGGCGTCTATTCGCTTCTAAAGGTCGCACCCAATCATCGACGACGACCGTCACATCGGCGCGTGACGTAGCAAAGAGCGCAAGTTTGGCTAAAAAAATTCCAACTAGTTTCTGAGCACCTCTTGCCCATTTTCGATCCTCAATGAGCAATCTGTAATCCTCGCGGACGTCAGCGATCCACGGTCGTTTGCGGATGAACGTGCTTGCCCAAATTGCGATGGCGCCCTCGGGATCTGGAGTAAATAGAACTTTGCCTCGCGCCCGCCAAGGCAACACAAATGCATTTGTCACACGTGAAAATCGAGATCCTTTGGCAACGGTATGAAAGACAACACCAGCAGGCACATCCACCTTATTTCCGAAACAAAATAATTCGATCGTCAAACCCTGCGATGCAAGGGAGGCCATCACACGCTGGAGGCGCGCATTGGAAACGTCACGGCCCGCAGCCAGAATGCTTACGTCGTATTTAGCCATCAGATGTCCCCGGCGAGCACGTCAGCATAAATATCTTTCAATACTTGGGCATCGCGATCCCAAGACAGGTCCTTCTGCGCCGCCCGAACATTCGCGATCAACTCAGGGTGTCGAGCAATCGCCCTTTCAATTGCATCTTTCATCGATGTCGAGTTACCTGGCTGATACAACTCTCCAATGTCGTACTTAGTGACTATTCGTGCCAATTCACTCACATTTGTAGCAATAACTGGTACCCCCGCATGCACCGCGTGAAAAAGTTTGTTCGGTAAAGCAAGACGATGGGATTCAAATTTGTTGGAGTGGGTAACAAAAACTAGGCCCGCGTTCTGCATCGCAGCGGTGACAGATGCGATTGGTTGCGATTTCAATACCTCGATCCCTAATTTTCTTGCGCGCGGAACGAAATTTGCCGCCCATTGATTGTCATGCTCGCCCATCCAGCAAACAGGTAACTTAATCAATCGCGAAACTTCCAATGTCACTTCAAGTTCTCGGAAAGCATCAATTCGTCCCGCGTATAGTACGGACCGAGGTGGAGATGCGATGGACTTTGAAGTCATGGAGTCGATCGGAAAACTATTTCGTACCACGAATACTTTCTTCACTCCGCGATCGCGTTCAATGAGTTCGGCGATGGAATCTCCGACGGTGATCACAGCTGCTGCTTGGCCAGCAAGTTTTGCTTCAGTTCTTGCTTCACGACGATCCATAATCGGAGTGGGACGGTATTGCCGCTGCCTGCCAATCCACCACTCATGACTGTCGTATACAAGAGGTACGGCGTGCTCTCTCGCAAGACGTGCACCCAGTTCGAGGGCGGTGAAATCATGCGCGTGGACCGCTTCGAAACTCAAAGGCGAGGCGAGGTCATAGGCTCTGTCGGCCCATGCGCTATAAGACTTCTTTCGGTGAGTGGGTAAGAGAAACCATCTGGCAAAACGAAGATGCGGGGGCAATCTCCTCGTCATGAGTGAACCCATCGAAGAAGGTCGCAATCCGGACCCGCCCGAAGCCCCGAGAATCGAAATTCCTTTAGGCGGAGCGAATTCGACGGGTACATCTCGGCCGACTATCACTACTTCCATGCCGAGGTCCACCAAGCACCCGGCCTCACGCAAGACCCGTGTGTCACTCGCTACTGAGGTGGCAACAAGCATCAGAACCACCGGTGGATTCTGTTTTCTTGTCACAAGAGATAAAGATAGTGCCTACCAATAGGCTTACCCCATGTCTCACTGGATTCAGACCACGTCCGACTGGCTAGTCAACAATCATCTCCAAATCCCGCTCTTCTTGCTGCTGATTCTTCTTGCTTTTACCGAAGCGGCGGCCTTCGTCGGCTTTGTATTACCGGGTGAAACTTCACTTCTAATAGGGGGCGTCCTTTCACACCACAAAGTCTGGCCACTCTGGCTCTTCCTCCTCTGCGCGATATTAGGAGCAATTGCAGGGGACTCTGTCGGATATGAAGTTGGGAAGCATTTTGGACCGAGGATCAAGCTCTCTCGAATGGGCAAATTGGTCGGCGATAAACGCTGGCAATTGGCCCAGCGAATCTTTGATAAGTACCACGGTGGGGCAATTTTCTTCGGACGAGCACAGGCTCTTCTTCGGGCCTTAGTGCCCGCTTTGGCCGGCATGAACCACGTGCCGTACAGAGTATTTCTGAAGTGGAACGCTGCGGGTGGAATCGTCTTTTCAACGATCATCGTCCTATTAGGTTACGAATTCTCCGACAAACTGGCCAAAGTGGAGCACGCCTTAAAGTACTGGGCAATTGGATTTATCACGGTAGCGATCGTCGTTTTCGTCTACATAAAACGTAAAGTTGAAAAAATGATTGAAGCAGAAGTGGAATCAGAGTAATCTTCACGCGTGTTAAGAACCCAGAGGAAACTATTTATTGTCGCTATGGGTGCCATCCTCATGACAAGTCTCTTGGCGGTTGCTGAAGCATCGACATCAATTACTAAGTCGGATGACGCCCTTGGTGCAAAATTAACGAAATCATCTGCTCTAAAGGCAATGAAGGTTGGCCAGTCCCTCGTTTACAGGGGAGTCGAGCCCTCGCATAAAACCATCGAGGTAATTCTTACTAAAACCAAGAGCGGACTAATTGCCCTCGATGGAACGTGCACATCAAAGGGTGAAGTCGTAACTCTAAAGAGGACTCAACTTATTTGTGTAAGCCAAGGCTCTGTATATCAGGCGTCTTCAGGTGCTGTCGTACTCGGGCCCAACGGATCGTCAAAAGATTCAATCCCGCCGCTGAACCGCTACACGATCACTGAAAAGTCTGGGTGGATCTGGATAAAGTGATTTCGTTAATCTAGTTCGAACGCTTCTTCACTTTTTGGCACAATCACATTCCAATTTAGTTCCTTACGCAGACGTTCGGCTAGAGCCTCTTCAGATTCTGGCTCGCCATGGACAACGAAAACTTTCTTTGGATGCTTGACCCTTTTCAACCAGTCGACCAACTCATTCGAATCGGCATGCACGGAGAAACTATCTATCTTCACAATCGAAGCGTGAACCGGAATCCATTTGCCATGGATCTTTACCCGGGGTTGGCCTTCCTCAAGCGAGCGCCCTCTGCTCCCTGCTGCCTGGAATCCCACCAAAATTACAGTGTTCTTGGGATCGGGCAACATATTCGCCATGTGGTGAACTACTCGGCCACCGGTACCCATACCGCTTGCAGAAATAATGATGCTCGTCTCCGAAATCTCGTTGAGAGATTTCGACTCTTCTACCGTGCGCATCTCGAACAAATTCCCGGGATTAAATGGATCAACCGTTTTCCATTTCGTGGCAACGCCTTTGCGAAGCTCCGGAGCATCCTTCTCAACCGCGTCTCGATAGAAGTCGAGCGCAGTGAGAGCCATGGGTGAATCCACGTAGATCGGGATATTTGGAATCGCCCCGCTCCCGATCAATTCCCTCAACGCCATCAAAATCACTTCCGTGCGATCAACGGCAAATGCGGGAATAAGTATTGAACCGCCTCGTTTCATGGCCAGGTTGATTTCATCGGCAAATGAACGAAGTGGGGTTTCGTGCGCGCGATCTCCATACGTGGACTCGGTAATAACAGCATCCAGGGCAATCTGCGGTGGATTATCCGGCGGCGACAAAAGGGGGTGATTGTCTCTGCCAAGATCGCTGGTAAAGAGGAGTTCTTTGCCCGCAATTTCTAAAAGCACAAACGCCGAACCGAGAATATGACCGGAAGGCATGAATGTGGCTGATGCGTCCTGCGTCAAAGTGACTTTAGACCGGAATTCAATCTCCGAAAAGTGGCTTAATGTCCTCTCAACATCCTCTTCGTCGTACAAGGGCAACGGAATTGGGTGTTTTGAAAACCCCTTTTCCGAAGCGAACTTTGCGTCCTCCATCTGCAATCTGGCCGAATCGCGAAGTATTACCGTCGCCAATTTAATGGTGTATCCAGTCGCGTAGATCTTATTTCGGAAACCTTGACGAACCAGAAGTGGCAAATACCCGCAGTGGTCGAGATGGGCGTGAGTTAGGACCACCGCATCTATTGATGACGGCTCTACAGGGAATGGGTCCCAATTCTTCTGTCTATCTTTTTTTAAACCTTGGAAGAGTCCCGAATCCACAAGAACGCTAGATTTTTCGCTTTTCACAAGAAATTTGCTTCCAGTTACGGTGGAAGCAGCACCTAGGAACTTGATTGTTACCGTGCCCATAACAAGAGCCTAACCCTTGCGAAGTATTTGCAGTGGGGATGAGATGTAACTTACTCGAGGGTATTCCTTCACAAAAAAAACTCCCTCTGTTAACCTTCACCCACTAATGTCTGCACCAGTTATTAGCAAAGATTGAGTGGGAGATCTGATGAATCGCAAAAAGGTGGCCGTCTTTGCCGTTGCTGTTTTGACCACAGTATTGGCCCAACCGATGGCTCTTTCGCAAGCAGCAAGCGCCGGGCACACCCGTCACGCGAAGATCACTAGCTTCTATCCCACCGCAGGGAAGTCAACGCCAACAATTGCCTCTGCCGCTTCCGTTGCTGCCGGTCTGGGTGCAGTTACCTACCAACCTGGCGGTACGGTTATTTCTCAACCAAATATCTATGTAATCTGGTACGGAAATTGGCCCACCAATAGTTGCTCCCAGGAAAATGGAAGTTCCACGCCCGCAATCGTCAATGACTTTTTGGGTTCACTTGGAGAATCTGACTGGAATAAAATCAATACCACTTACTACCAGCTTCTAAATGGCAAAAAGACCTTCGTGCAGCCTACGGCCGATGTTGAAGGTTGCATCGTGGACACTGGATCGCAAGGGTTAACTCTCGACAGTGACACCGGCGCCCAGGTTTCAGATGTGGTTGATAACGCTCTATCCACTAAATCCTTGAAGACAGATCCGAATGGTGTTTATTTGGTCCTAACGGCGAGCAACGTGAACGTCACCGACTTCATGTCACTTCTGTGTGCTTACCACTATTTCTATGACACACCACAAACTACAATCAAGTACGCGTTTATTGGCGATGCCTCTGCGAACCTGGCGTCTTGCGCTCCACAAGTATCCAATTCACCAAACGGTAATCCTGCAGCCGACGCGATGGTCTCCGTCATTGCGCATGAATTTGTTGAAGCTGTTTCAGATCCAATTGGTATGAGTTGGTATGACCAAGCAGGATTTGAAAATGCAGACAAGTGTGCATGGACCTACGGCAAAGCCTCTAAAACTGCGAATGGGTCTTTTGCAAACATGACCATGGGTGATCGCCAATACCTCATACAGCAAAATGTCGCAGCCAATACCAACACTTGCGTACTTGCCCTCGATTCGGGCGAGCCCGACCAGAATTCATCGTCGCATATGTAACAGCACTAAATGTTAAGAAATGCCGACGCAGAAACCATCTCTTTTTCTACAAATACTGGGTAAAGTAGGTGCAAATCCCCCCCCAAATTTGTCTAGGAGATTCTTAGAGTGGTTGAACCCGCCTCAATTATTGTCTCGATTCGCAATCTATCCCGCTCGTTTGGAAATGTCAGAGCCGTAGATGGGGTTGATCTGGATATCTATGCCGGGGAATTCCTAACATTGCTTGGTCCTTCGGGATCGGGAAAAACAACAGTCCTTCGCATGATCGCCGGATTCGAAAGGCCCGATACCGGTTTGATCGAGCTTGGTGGCAAGGATGTATCTCAACTCCCGCCATACGAACGCGATGTGAATACTGTGTTTCAGGATTACGCGTTGTTTCCACACATGGACGTCATTTCAAACATCGAATATGGATTGCGTATCCAAGGAGTAGAAAAGGGCGAGCGACGAGCACGGGCAGAGAAGGCATTGGCACAGGTTCGCCTAGAAGGCTACGGAAGTCGAAAGCCGGCGCAACTCTCCGGTGGACAGCGTCAGAGAGTGGCACTTACTCGAGCGCTCGTAAATCGACCTTCAGTTCTTCTCCTAGATGAGCCGTTGGGCGCGCTCGACCTAAAACTGCGCGAGCAAATGCAGATTGAACTAAAGGAATTACAACGAGAAGTTGGAATCACATTCGTCTTCGTCACACATGATCAGGAAGAAGCCCTGACCATGAGCGATCGAATCGCGGTCTTTAATCAAGGAAAAATAGAACAACTCGGATCTCCGCGCGAGGTTTACGAGAACCCACTTAGTCCCTTCGTCTCCGAGTTCGTCGGACAGACAAACAAAGTCGTCATAGATGGAAGAAGTATCAATATCCGCCCCGAGTTCATCACAATATCGAAATCGAAGAAATTCGGAGATCGCTCCGTTGTTGGAAAACTGCATGACGCGATATTTGTTGGAGCAACGACGCGTTATCTGGTCCACACCGATCTTGGCCAAACATTGATGTCAACACAGCCCGACGGTGAATTCTCAGTCGGCGATTTCGTGACGCTTTCTTGGGAATCCAAAAAAGAATTCTTGGTGAATTAACTTTCACTGGGGACACCGCGTTCAACGGCTGAGCACGGTTTGTACAGAGGGAGGTACAGATGCGTAACAAGCGTCTGTTTTCGCAGATCGCAGTTGCATCTGCAGTAGCAATAATTCTTGCCGGCTGCAGTTCTGGCAGCCAAAATGCCTCAAAATCATCTCTTCCAAAGGTCGAAGCATTGAAATCGCTTGGTACCGGAGAAGGCCAAGTAAATATCGTCGCGTGGGCTGGTTACGTTGAGAATGGGTCAAATGATCCGAAGGTCAACTGGGTCAGTGATTTTGAGAAGTCCACGGGTTGCAAAGTGAACGTCAAAATCGGCTCCACATCCGATGACATGGTCGCTCTCATGAAAACCGGTGAATACGATGTAGTTTCTGCCTCTGGCGACGCCTCCCTGCGTCTTATCTACGGTGGAGATGTTGCCCCCGTTAATACATCACTAGTTCCAAACTACGCAGACATTTTCAGCGACCTGAAAGATCAACCTTGGAACTCCGTTAATGGAGTTGCCTACGGAATTCCGCACGGCCGCGGCGCCAACTTGCTGGCCTATCGAACTGACATCGTTAAGCCCGCTCCAACTTCATGGGGTGCAGTATTCGATGCCAATTCACCGTACAAAGGGAAGATCACCGCGTACGACTCACCAATCTATATAGCCGATGCTGCGCTTTACTTGATGAAAACCCAACCAAGTTTAGGTATCAAGTATCCATATGCCCTCGACCAAAAGCAGTTTGATGCAGCGGTGGCTCTTCTTAGAGTTCAGAAGCCAATCATTGGTGAGTACTGGAGTGACTACCTCAAGCACGTTGCCTCTCTGAAATCAGGTGGCACCGTTCTAGGAACCACGTGGCAGGTAAACATCAATTTGGCTCAGAGTGAAGGTGTCAAAGTTGAAGGAATCAAACCGGTCGAAGGTTCAACGGGATGGTCCGATACGTGGATGATTAGCAGCAAGGCAAAGCATCCTAATTGCGGATATATGTGGATGAACCACATTGTCTCCCCACAAGCTAACGCTGCAGTCGCCGAATGGTTTGGAGAGGCACCATCAAACTCCAAAGCATGCGCCCTGACTTCAGATAAAAACTTCTGCACGACCTACCATGCAGCCGATCAGGCATATTGGAAAGACGTGTACTACTGGAACACCGCCACGGAAGCGTGCCTCGATGGGCGGACAGACGTGAAGTGCGTTCCATATTCAGAATGGGTCAAAGCTTGGTCCAGCCTGCGTAACGCTTAGGCGTCAACCGAGCGCGGGGCAACGACCCCGCGCTCGGCTTTTCAATACCAACAGCTGCTGAAGGGAGGGCAAGATGAAGAATTCCGTTTCGACATGGATGCATAAACGTCCAAAAATTCGTCTTGCCGCCCTTCTTGCTGCACCAACACTTTGGCTAGTGGTCGCGTATCTCGGAGCCCTAGGCGCACTTTTGATAACCGCGTTCTTTACCATCGATAACTTCACGGGCAACATCATCGCGAAATTCAATCTGGGCAATTTCCACGACATGCTTACCGATCCTGCTTATCGCAACGTCGTCCTTCGCACACTGGGAATTGCGATTTCAGTGACGATAATCTGCGCTGTACTTGCCGTTCCGAT